>USLV01000270.1 GCA_900555705.1 uncultured Oscillospiraceae bacterium
GGTCATAGGTTTCGGTGATATACCGACATTCTTTTTGATACTCCCGCAGGAGACTTTCCATCTCGGCGGAGAAGTACACATAGCGGTTGCCCGCGCGGGTCTTAGGTTCCTTGACAAAGATCTCCTCATCCGTCACCTTGACCGCGTTGCGGCAGATGTGGATGGAACGCTGCTCCCAATCAATGTCGCACCATTTCAATCCGCAGCACTCACCCCGCCGCATTCCTGTGGCGATGATGAGCTTGAAGTAGGTTTCGTACTTGATGCTCTCGCCCTCCAGCGCGGTGATGATCTTCTGCGCCGTTTCCTCGTCCGCGATCTTCTTTTCACACTTGCGCCCGGCGTAGCGGTAGGTGCGCCACGCCGGATTATGCGAAAGAAAGCCACCCTCCACGGCATCAGAGAGGATGCTGCACAGCGTAGCGTGCACGCCCTCAATGGTGTACTCGGAGAGTGGCTTTTTCGTGTCGGGACGGATGACTTTTCGCAGTTCTGCGTAGAAATTCCGGAAGTGCTCCGGGCGCAGCTCGGTGAGCTTGTAGTGACCCAGCACCGGGAGGATGCGCTCGATGTCCTGCCGGTCGCGGCGGATGGTGGACTTGGCCAGCTTGCCGGGAGCGATGTCCGTCAGCCACAGGTCGATGTATTTTGCCAGCGTGAGCTGCTGGACGGGCTGCGGGGTGTGGCGGCAGTCTCGCTCAAAGAGGACAGCCTGTTCGTTGAGCCACTTTTCGACCTGCCTGGGCGTCAGCTCTTCTGGCGGGTGGACGGTTTTCTGCTGGGGCTTGATGCGCTTGCCGTTGTAGTCATAGCCCATGGAGACCGCGATGAGATAGCTGCTGCCACGCTTGCGGATGCTTGCCATAAAAATGACCTCTCTTTCATTTGACCTCGGTACAGTTGAGGCTTATTTTGCAAGCACAACATACCGCAAGCACGGCGGCAAAGCTATCCTTAATTTTGAGGAAAAATGATTTTCTACGAAAGCAACAATCATGCGCTGCGCCGCTTCGGAGAACAGGCGGCGAGATTGAAAATCTGTCCGCCGTCCGGACGGAGCATGGTGAGCATGGAGTCAGCCGCCTGCTCCTTCTGCGCCTGCTGGGGGTGGCAGTAGGTGCGCTCTAAGAAGCCGGTGTCCGCATGACCTACGAGGTCTGCCACCGTCTGCTTGTCCACGCCGCAGTGCAGCAGCGAGGTCACGAAGTAGTGCCGCAGGATGTGGAGATGGTACTCCCGCGGAAAGCCGATGGATTCATAAATCTTCCGCAGCCGCTTGGTGAAGGTGTCCGGGTGGATGAGCTGCCCCTGCTCGTCGGTGAAGAGGTAGGGACTGAGCCCACGGCGCTGCTTGTCCGCCTCCATCTGCTTGCGGCGCTTGTAGGCGAGGAGGATGCCGCGCAGATCGGAGGAGAGATAGACTTCACGTCTCTTGCCGTTTTTGGTGCTGCCTTCCACGATGCCCTTGCCGGGAACGCTGCTGCGGGAGCGGCTGACGGTGAGCAGCAGACCGTTTTGCGTGCCGGTGAAGTCCGACCATTGCAGAGCGCTCAGCTCGCCCCGGCGGCAGCCGGTGTACATGGAGAGCAGATAAAACAGACGGTAGTGCCGCGGCTCCTTTGCCAGCGCGTCCAGCAGCTTTTCCACCTCGCTTCGCGTGGGGATGCGCTGCACCGTGCGCCGCGGTATGGGGAGGTCTAACATCCGCGCGGGATTCTTCTCGATGATCTCGTTGCGCTTGGCGTCGCTGAGCACGGCGGAGACCACGGAGAGGTATCGCTGCGCGGTGGATTCATTGATGAGCTTTCCGTGGTGCTTGCGCTTGCGCAGTGCGGAGAGCATATTTTCCAGCGCCATCGGTCGGAGCTTATTGAGGCGGATGCCGCCGATCATGGGATACACCACCTCCAGCATTCGCCGGTATGCGGCGATGGTGCTGGGGGCGTATTTCGTCTGCCGCTTCAGCCAGCGGGAGGCGAATTCCTCAAAGGTCATCTCGCCATCCTCAGCGTAGCCGGTCTTGAAGCTGCGCTCCAGCTCCTCGGCGGCGTGGGCAACATACTGCCCGATGCCGCGCTTGGGGACACCGGACGGGACTTGGATGGTCTTTGCCTTGCTGATCTTTTTGCCGTTGGGCCGGTAGCCGTTGCTGACGGTGATCTTATATCGCCGTTCGTCTAATTGCTTGATGCTTGCCATTTTTACAATCCTCCCATCGTTTGCTCATGCTGTTGCTTTTTCTGTTTCTCTTGCGCGGCGTGTTCATCCAATTTTTCTTTCACAGCCATAGCCGCGCCCGCGGCGAAGCCGATCACCGCGCCGAAGTTTTCAGCGGCGATTTTCGCCTCCATGCGCCGCCGCTTTTCCTCGGCGTCCTCGTCCTCACCCAGCAGTGTTCCTACGGCAGACAGTCCTGCCACGGCGGGAATCAGAGGAACAGGCCGCGGATCGCCGCCGCGCCATACCAACCCGCCAGTGCCGCCGTGCCAAGGATCAGCGCCAGCATGATCCACTTGAGGGCCACCAGCAGGCTGAAGTCCGGAAGCCAGTCGATCCACTTGGAGGAATACCTGTCTCTTATACACATCTCCGAG
>USLV01000271.1 GCA_900555705.1 uncultured Oscillospiraceae bacterium
CCCGGCAGTCCTCGCTCTTCCGCTCGATCACCAGACCGGCATCCACCGCGCCATGGCCGGTGGATTGTGCTGTCAGACCCATCTGCTTCCCTCCTCAGTTCAGCTCCTGCACCAGAATGTTGGCGGAATCCTCGGATCGCAGCGCAATCACCGCGCCGCGGATAAGATAGGCGACCGGATCGCCCGCCGGGCTTCTTTGCAGGCAGCGGACATCTGTGCCGGCTACCAGTCCGAGGTCCAGCATACGGCGGCGCATGCTGCCGCCGGCCAGCAGATCGCAGACCCGCGCGCGTCCCCCTTCGGGGACATGTGAAAGTGGTAATGGTACGGAATTCATAAGAATCGTCTCCCTGTCATAATGATTTATCAAAACGTCTCCCCCCTGGGGCGCGTCCCTTCGGACGTGGACGAAAGTTAGACGCCGGAAAGGTTGTTTCCTGCTACCAACTTATGCGGCAGAGGGAGGGATGGTGCACATGTCTGACGGGGAATTCCACACACTGAAGGGATACCGGCTGCAAAACGCTGAAGCGCTCACCGAATCGATGGAAGATTATCTTGAGATGATCTGCCGTCATATTCGGGAAAAGGGCTATATCCGCATGAGCTTTCTGGCGGAGCAGCTGCATGTACGCTCCTCCTCCGCCTCCAAGATGGTGGGGAAGCTCACAGAGCTCGGACTGGTTCGGTTTGAAAAATACGGGCTGATTTTCCCGACCGACAAAGGACTGGAGATCGGGGCCTATCTGCTCTGGCGGCATGAAGTGCTCGATCGCTTTTTCTGTGCGCTCAACCAAAGCGGGGATCAGCTCCGGCTTGTCGAGCTGGTGGAGCATTTTATCGACCGGGAAACCCTTTTAAATCTCGAACGCCTGACCCGGACAGTATGGCCGCCGGAGGTCTGATTTTTCCTTTGCCATTTTGTTTCCAATATGGTATACTAAAAGAAATAGCCTGATGTCTGTTCCCGCTGATTCGGGACATACTGAAAAACAGGGAGAGGAGGCGCAGCGACGTGGAAATGACGGTCGACGGCCTGAAAATCCAATATATCGACGAGGGAGAGGGGCCGGTTGTGCTGCTGCTGCACGGCTGGGGCGCGCCCGCCGAGACCTATCGCCTGATCATTGACCATCTCGCCTCCTATTGCCGTGTCATCGCGCCGGATCTCCCCGGCTTCGGCGGCTCGGCAGAACCGCCGGAGCCCTGGAACCTCGATCGCTATGTGCTGTTTGTGCAGCGGTTTGCCGCCGCGCTTTTGCTCGATGAGGTGGTGCTGATTGGCCATTCCAACGGCGGCCGTCTGACCATCAAGCTGACCGCCGATCCCGACTGTCCGCTACATGTAAAAAAGGCAATTTTATTGGACGCCGCCGGTATCCGGCCACGTCGGGGGTTCTCCTATTATTGGAAGGTCTATACGTATAAAACGGCGAAATGGTTTTTCCGTCTGCCGGGCATCCGTTCGCTTTTCCCGCATGCCATTGAAAAGGCGCAGAATCGTTCCGGTTCCGCCGACTACCGGGCCGCGAGCCCGGTTATGCGCCAGAGCATGGTGATGGCGGTCAACGAGGATCTGACCGCCCTGCTGCCGAAGGTACGGGTGTCGACCCTTCTGATCTGGGGGGAAAACGACACCGCCACGCCGCTTGCCGACGGACAGAAGATGGAACGGTTGATCCCCGATGCCGGGCTCGTCACACTCGCCGGCGCGGGCCATTTCGCCTTCGCCGAGCGGTTCGGCCAGTGCAGCCGTGTACTCGACGCCTTTCTGAAGCCCTGAATCGACTGTGAGGAGATTGCTTTGATACGGATTGCCGAACTTCTGATGTTCTGTGCCACCGCCCTCTGTTTCGGCGTGCAGGCGGTATATTTCACCCATATGCTACAGCTCAACTCCTATCGCGACGAGCGCTATCGCCGCTGGTACGGTGAACACACCGCGCAGGTCGTCAACTGGCGACGGCTGTTCCCCGCTGTCCTGCTCGCGGTTTCGCTGTTTCCGCTGGACGACGTCTGGATCTATGGAATCTCTGCGGGCGTCTTTCTGCTGACCGCGCTGCTCAACTGGCCGAAAAAGGCCAAGAAGCCACTGGTCGTCACCGCGCGTGTCCGCCGCCTCTTTGTGACCCAGACGCTGCTGCTTGCGCTGCTCTTTGCGGCGAGCCTGCTGCTCGGCGGCTGGCGCGGGCTGTTCCTGCTGGCACTGCTCAGCACCGTTGTCTGGTTCTGGGTGCGGATCGCCAATCTGCTGAACCAGCCGATCGAGAAAAAAATTGCCGACGGCTATGTCCGGGACGCGGCAGAACGGCTCGAGGCCATGCCGGAGCTCACAGTCATCGGCATCACCGGCAGCTACGGCAAGACCAGTACCAAGATGTTTCTGCAGGCGCTGCTGTCCGCGAAGTTCAACGTCCTGATGACGCCGGAGAGCTATAACACCACCATGGGGGTTGTCCGCACAATCCGCGAACAGCTGAAGCCCTCCCATCAGATTTTCATCGCTGAAATGGGCGCGAAGAACGTGGGGGATATCCGGGAAATCTGCGATCTCGTCCATCCGCGTTATGGAGTGC
>USLV01000272.1 GCA_900555705.1 uncultured Oscillospiraceae bacterium
CCGCCATACCCTCGATATCCTCCGGGGAGGTCTCGAGACGGACGAGAACAACCTTCTCGCCGCGCTCCGCCCACTCTTTGGCGTCGTCAGCGGTGAACACAACACGGCCGCAGGCAGCACCGGGGGAGGCAGCCAGACCGGCCCCCACCGGAGCGGCAGCCTTCAGCGCCTTCGCATCGAACTGCGGATGCAACAGCGCATCGAGCTGCTTCGGCTCCACACGCATCACAGCCTCTTCCTCCGAGATCATACCCTCGTCCACGAGGTCGACGGCGATCTTCAGAGCCGCGGCGGCGGTACGCTTGCCGTTACGGGTCTGCAGCATATAGAGCTTGCCGTTCTCGATGGTGAACTCCATATCCTGCATGTCGCGATAGTGGTTCTCGAGGTTGGTCGCGATCTTGACGAACTGGTCGTAGACCGCCGGCATATCCTCTTTCAGCTTATCGATCTTGCTCGGGGTGCGGACACCGGCCACGACGTCCTCGCCCTGCGCGTTGATGAGATACTCACCGAACAGCGCCTTCTCGCCGGTCGCGGGGTCGCGGGTGAAGGCGACGCCGGTGCCGGAGTTCTCGTTCAGGTTACCGAACACCATCGGCTGCACGTTGACAGCGGTGCCCCAGCTGTAGGGGATATCGTTCATGCGGCGATAGACATTGGCGCGCGGGTTGTCCCAGGAACGGAACACGGCCTTGACGGCCTCCATCATCTGCACCTTCGGATCGGTCGGGAAGTCCTCGCCCTTCTGCTCCTTATAGTAAGCCTTGAAGAGACGGACCAGCTCCTTCATATCGTCCGCGTCGAGATCGATGTCGTTCTTGACGCCCTTCTTCTCCTTGACCTCGTCGATGATGACCTCGAAGCGCTTTTTCGAGATCTCCATCACGACATCGGAGAACATCTGGATAAACCGGCGATAGGAGTCATAGACAAACCGCTCGAACTTCGGATCGGGGTTGCCCGCGATCATGCCCGCAACGACATCGTCGTTCAGGCCGAGGTTCAGAATGGTATCCATCATGCCGGGCATCGAAGCGCGGGCGCCGGAACGAACCGAGACGAGCAGCGGCTTGCTCGGATCGCCGAACTTCTTGTCGTTGAGCGCCTCGACCTTTGCGAGGTATTCATAGATTTCCGCCTCGATCTCCGGGGCGATCTTTTTGCCGTCGTCATAGTAGCGGGTGCAGGCTTCGGTGGTGACGGTGAAGCCCTGGGGAACGGGCATGCCGAGCTTTACCATCTGGGCAAGGTTCGCGCCTTTGCCGCCGAGGAGCTCTCGCATGGACTCGTCGCCCTCCGAGAACAGGTAGACATACTTGTGACTCATTGGTGGTCATCCTCCTAATATAGTTTGATGGATCCTTTGCTTTCTGGATTACCGGGAAGGGACGCCTGACGGTTCGGCCGGGCGTTTTCCCATGCGGAAAACCTGCGGGCAGGTGAACATGTCCGCAGTTACATGTCTAGTATAGCATTTTCTTTCCGGCTTTTCCATATATTTGATTAAAAAAAGTGGAAATTGTGTCTTTTCACATCAAACCACTCTTTTTTCCTGCCGACTATGTGGAAATTATTGCAGATTCCCCCTTGCAAACCGGCGGCATCTTTGCCATAATAGACTGGGGGAGGATTTCCGCCCCCATGTTCTGCTGCGCTCATCAGGCCGGCCGGAACAAACC
Source organism: uncultured Oscillospiraceae bacterium (assembly GCA_900555705.1). GTDB lineage: Bacteria > Bacillota > Clostridia > Oscillospirales > Acutalibacteraceae > UMGS1858. The sequence continues at coordinate 1,683 of USLV01000272.1, forward strand.
AACAAATTCGTCAGGGGGCGGAGACACCGTGCTGTTCCGCAAAAGCAAACCGTCCGGGCCGGTTGATTTTCTCATTGCCGGGCTCGGCAATCCCGGCAAACAATATGAGGCGACCCGGCACAACGCCGGATTCATCGCACTGGAGGCGCTGGCAGAAAAGCTGGCGATCCGGGTGGATCGCGTGCGCTTCCATTCCTTCTGTGGAGAGGGGAAAATCGGCAGCAGTCGGGTGCTGCTGATGCTGCCGCAGACCTTCATGAACAACAGCGGTGAGGCAGTCTGCGAGGCCATGCGGTTTTACAAGCTGCCGCCGGAACGCCTGCTCGTCTTTTCCGACGATATCTCGCTGCCGGTCGGAACGGTGCGGGTACGCCGGAAGGGGAGCGACGGTGGACAGAAGGGGCTGCGCAGTATCATCCAGCTTGGCGGCAGCGACCAGTTCCCGCGCATCAAGCTCGGCGTGGGACAAAAGCCACATCCCGACTACGATCTTGCAGCGTGGGTTCTCTCGAAATTCACAAAAGAAGAGCAGCCGAAGATGCTGGAGGCTGCCCACAGCGCGGCGGAAGCCGCCTGTCTCGTCGTCGAGGGACAGATCGAAGAGGCGATGAACCGCTATTCGCGCTGATCCCGTTCTCCGTCTCATCCGGGGCACCGCCCCGCGAAAGGAAAGGTTCCGATCATGAATGTACTGCTCCGCGGGATGACGGCTCTTCCCGCGTTTCAGAGCCTGGCCGGTGATGTCCGGACGGGCCGATTGCCCGCGGCCGTCACCGGTCTCGGCCATATCCACAAGGCATTGTTTACCGCCGCTCTCGGGGCATCGCTCGAGCGAAAGGCTGTCTCTTATACACATCTCCGAGCCCACGCGACCTCTCTACATCTCGTATGCC
>USLV01000273.1 GCA_900555705.1 uncultured Oscillospiraceae bacterium
GAGATGTAGAGAGGTCTCGTGGGCTCGGAGATGTGTATAAGAGACAGGTCGAGAACCGTCTGGCGGCGCTGCTGTTCGGCATTCCGGCGGTCAAGGGAGTCGAATTCGGCGACGGCTTTGCGCTGGGGCAGCTGCGCGGGAGCGCGGCGAACGACCCGATGACGATCGCCCCGGACGGCCGGGTGACGGCGACGGCGAACCACAACGGTGGTGTGCTCGGCGGCATCACAAGCGGCATGCCGCTGATCCTCCGCGTGGCGATCAAGCCAACCCCCTCAATCGGGCAGCCGCAGCAGACGGTGGATTTGGCGGCGGGACGGCCGGAGACACTGGTGATCCGGGGACGGCACGACCCCTGCATTGTGCCGCGGGCGCTGCCGGTTGTGGAGGCGGCGCTGGCTGTGGGGGTGCTGGATCTGATGGAGACCGAGGCGGCGGAGCGGCCGTGGGAAGGAATGGGACAGGCATGAGAGAGCTTTCGGATATTCGCGGCGAGATCGACCGCATCGACGAGGAACTGACGGCGTTGCTCTGCCGTCGGCTGGACTGTGCGGCACAAGTGGCCGCCTATAAAGAGGCACATGGACTGCCGGTGCTCAACGCGGAGAGGGAGCGGGCGGTCATTGAACAGGTGCGGCGGGACAGCGAGCCGTATGACACCGAAAAGAAGGGTTATGGCGATGCGAACGCGCTGGTGTTCGCATCCATGATGGATGTCTCCCGCGCCTTGCAGCATCGACAGCTTGCGGCGGGCGAGGCACTGCGGCAGGCGATTGACGGCGCAGCGCGGACGCTTCCTGCGGGCGGGGAGGCCCGTGTGGTCTGTGCCGGACGGCCGGGCGCGTTTGCCCATGAGGCGGCGTCCCGGATGTTCCCGGGCTGTGCTCCGCAGTTTGTAACGGCGTTTACAGAAGTCGTCGAGGCGGTCAAACGCGGCGAGGCGGATTATGGGGTGTTGCCGGTCGAGAACTCCTCGACCGGCTCGGTTAATGAGGTTTATGATCTGATTATGGCCAACCGACTGACGATTTCAGCGGCCGCTGAGGTGCCGGTTTCGCATTGCCTGCTTGCAAAGCCGGGAGTATGCCGGGAGGAGCTGCGCGCGGTCTATTCTCATCATCAGGCGCTCTCCCAATGCGCGGAATATATCGCGGCACATGAACTGGAGTCCCGACAGTATAGCAATACGGCGGCAGCAGCCGAGATGGTGGCGTTGTCGGCGGATGATAGCGCCTGTGCGATTGCATCCAAAAAGGCAGGGGAGATTTACGGACTGGAGATCATCGATGAAAATATCCAAACCGTAATCGGAAATTGCACCCGATTCATTGCCATTTCGCCCAAGCTGGTGATTCCGGACAATGCAGACAAGATTTCGCTGCTGTTCTGTATCCCGCATGTCACCGGCTCGCTTTACCGCACCCTGGCGCGTTTCGCGATGGAGGGCCTGAATCTGACCAAGATCGAGAGCCGCCCCGTGCGCAGCGGCGAGTTTGAATATGCCTTCTATCTCGACTTCGAGGGCAATCTTCGGCAGCGGGGAACGGTGGACCTGCTCTGTGCGCTTTCGGAGGAGATGCCGGCGTTCACCTTTATGGGCAACTATCGCGAGCTGCCGCCGGAGGTGCGGCCATGACGGCGGTGCTGTTTGACCTCGACGGAACGCTCTGGGATGCCTGTGAAGTGGTAACGGATTCCTGGAACCGCACGATTGCAAGCTCGCCGCTTGGCGGTCGGGTGCTGACACTGGCGGAGGTGCGGGGCATCATGGGAATGCAGCTACAGCCGATCGCCGCGCGATTTTTTCCGGATGCGGAGGAGGCGCTCCGCATGCGCGTGATGCAGCAGTGCTGTGACGATGAGTGTGCTGTGCTGCGGGAGCGGGGCGGGCGGCTGTATCCGGGTGTGCCGGAGACACTGCGGCAGCTCGCGGGAGACCACTTTCTGGCGGTGGTCAGTAATTGCCAGTGCGGGTATATCGAGGCGTTTCTGGAGGCGCACGGGCTGGCGGACTGCTTCCGGGATACCATCTGCGAGGGGGACACCGGCCGCAGCAAGGCGGAGAATATCCGTCTGCTGATGCGGCGCAACGGGCTGGAGACGGCTGTCTATGTCGGTGATACGGCGGGAGACGAGGAGGCCGCCCGGCTCGCGGAGGTTCCGTTCATTCACGCGGCCTATGGCTTCGGGACGGCGGCGGAACCGGCGGCTGTACTGCGGGAATTCCCGTCACTGGCTTCTCTGCTCGGAAAAGTGGTCGGCTAAAAGCGAAAAGACAGGCGGGCGTCGCGGGACGCCCGTTTTTCTTCTGTCCTTTTCCGTGCGGATATGCTATACTGAGAGCACGATGAAAAAGGCGAAAGGGGACGAGAGAATTGAAACAGACAGGGCAGGCGACTGTGCCGCTTTTCATGACGCATCATGCACCGGTCGGGAGCTGGTCAAGCTTCACCTTCGGCGCGGCCGGACTGGGGGCCAGCGTGGATCTGGAGGCGCCGATGGTATCGGATTCCGCCGATTTTCTGGTGGGAATTGCACAGGACGGGGTCTGTCTCTTATACACATCTGA
>USLV01000274.1 GCA_900555705.1 uncultured Oscillospiraceae bacterium
ACACTTCTAGCTTCGTCGGCAGCGTCAGATGTGTATAAGAGACAGCCCTTGAGGAAGGCAGCCAGCTGCGCATGAGAAGCAGTGATATGAATCTTATCCCCGTTTTGCAGCACAAAACCACCGTCCGGAATATAGACCTCCTGCTCCCGTTGCACGGCGCAGATCAGCACCTTGACGCGATAGCGGTTCTGCAGTTCATACAGCGGCATACCGTCCAGCGGACTGTCCTCACCGATATTGACCTCGGCCAGTTCCACCTTACCCTTGGCAAAAAAGTCGATTTTGATCGCGGAAGGAAACCGCAGGATCCGGGCGATCTCCCTTGCCGCCTCCAGCTCCGGATTGACGACCATGCTCAGTCCCAGCTCCTCCCGAAAAAAGGCAAGCTGCTTGGAATAGTCCGGGTTGCGTACCCGCGCAATGGTGTGTCGCGCCCCCAGTTTTTTGGCCACAAGGCAGCAGAGGATATTCAGCTCGTCTGAGGAGGTGGCCGCAATGAGCAGATCCGCCTGATTGACGCCGGCCTCCTTCTGAACCTGATAGCTGGCACCGTTTCCGCAAACGCCACGGATATCATAGAGATCGACCGATTCCTCGACAACCTTCGGGTTTCTGTCGATCACGACAATGTCGTGTCCCTCCTTCGACAGTTCCTCGGCCAGCGTACTGCCGACCTTGCCGTCTCCCGCAATGACGATATACATAGTTCTGTTTTTCCCCTTCTGTGCGGCGAACATCCGGGCTCGCCGATCTGTAGGTTATTGTATCACGAAGACGCACTTTGTGCAACCGGAATATGGAAACGAGCGGGGACTGCTTCTTCCCCGCTCGTTTTTGTCTATATTCAGGCGTTCAGCGCCCGGACGACCGCGTCGCCCATCTCAACAGTGCTCACCTTCCGGGTGCCGTCGGTGTAGATATCCGGCGTTCGGAGGCCCTCGTTCAGCACCTGTTCCACCGCCTGCTCAATCGCATCCGCCGCCGTGATCTCATCCAGCGAATACCGCAACAGCATCGCCGCAGAGAGGATAGTCGCCAACGGATTGGCAATATTCTGTCCGGCGATGTCCGGCGCGGAGCCATGGATCGGCTCATAGAGGCCGCTTTTGCCGGCGCCAAGCGAGGCGGAGGCGAGCATGCCGATCGAACCGGCAATCTGGGATGCCTCGTCCGACAGGATATCGCCGAAGATGTTGGAGGTCAGCAGCACATCGAACTGCTTCGGATTGCGGACAAGCTGCATCGCCGCGTTGTCCACATAGAGATGCAGCAGTTCCACGTCCGGATAGTCCTGCGCGACGCGGATCACAGTCTCCCGCCACAGCCGTGAGGATTCCAACACATTCGCCTTGTCCACGCTGTGCACTTTCCTGCCGCGCTTGCGGGCGGTTTCAAAGGCCACCCGCGCAATCCGCTCGATCTCGGTCACAGAATAGCGCTCGGTATCATAGGCAGTCTCGACACCGTCCACCATCTCCCGGCCACGCTGGCCGAAATAGATGCCGCCGGTCAGCTCGCGCACAACCATCAGATCCATGTCGTCCCCGATAATATCCTCCCGCAGAGGGCACGCACCCTTTAGAGGGCCATAGATTTTGGCGGGACGGAGATTGGCGAACAGCCCAAGCGCCGAGCGGATAGCGAGGAGACCTGCCTCCGGACGCTTGTCGCCGGACATGCCGTCCCATTTATAGCCGCCGACAGCGCCGAGCAGCACAGCATCCGCCGCACGGCAGCTGTCCACCGTCTCCTGCGGCAGCGGGCAGCCGGTCGCATCGATGGCGGCACCGCCGATCAGCGCATCCTCAAACCGGATGGAAAAACCGAATTTGTCCGCCGCGGCCCGCAGAACCTTGGCTGCCTCCGTGACAATCTCCGGGCCAATGCCGTCGCCGCGCAGCAGGGTAATCGCATACGTATTCATCGTCATATTCCTCTCTTTTATGAAATTGTATTTCTTTTAATAATCACCATCCGGACGAACCGCCACCACAAACAGGCGCCGGAACCACAGCAGCAGGTGGCCGTCCGGCTCCAGCGGGAACCGTGTTTCCAGAGCGGCGACGACCGCGCGGCAGAAACGCCGACGGCTCTCCTCATCCGGCAGCGCCGTCAGATAGGGCCGCATCGCCGTGCCACGATACCATTCAATCAATCCGTCGTAACCATCCAACACATGGCAATAGAGCGTCTCCCAGATGTTCGACTCCACACCATACTCGGCAAACAGCCGGTATATTTGTGCGCCATCCACCGCACTGAGTGGGACAACTCCGGACAGATACGGCGCAAAATCCGGGTGGGCCGCCGCGGTCCAGATCGCGGCATGCGCATCTCCGGTCTCCAGTCGTCCCGCTGCCATGTCCGGCCGCGGATGACAGTCCGGTATCTGCACCGCCAGACAGCCGCCCGGCTGTACCAGCCCGAACAGCCGGCGGAGCCCATCCAACGGATCCGGCAGCCATTGCAGAACAGCGTTGGAAAAGACCACATCAAAGCTGCCGAGCGGTGAGAGCTCCGCCGAGAGATCGAACTGCCGAAAGGCCGCCTCCGGCAGCCGCTTCC
>USLV01000275.1 GCA_900555705.1 uncultured Oscillospiraceae bacterium
ATTTTCTATTTCAGCCTGAATAACAGCAACCGTTTTGAGGGCGTCGGCGGCGGCCATCCCACCGTCATGGGCGGTATTGACCGCAGCTATGAACTGATCAAATTCATCGCCGAAAAGACCGGTTGGGATTATGACCTGCGCGCGCAGACCGCTGGACAGGCGCACTTCCTGCCGAAAGCGGATGCCGACCTTTCCATCTACCGCGGCGCCAGCCCGGAGCGCAACGATGTCTATCAGAAGGCGATTGCCTATCTGATGACGTTGGCCGGCCCGGACAAACTGCCGGATCAGGATACCCAGGCCAAAGCGGGGACCGATGTGGCGCAGGTCGCCTATCTGGCGCTTGTACGGAACCAGAACACCGGCGGCAGCAAGTCGATGCTGGCTGCGGCGCTCGCGCTGGATGAGAGCCGCTACACCGAGGAAAGCCTCACTACTCCGCACTATACGGCGGTCAAGGCTCTCGCAGCAGCGGTCTACGCGCTGACTGACACTTCGTATGAAATGCTGGCCTATACCGCCATTGCGCTGAATGTTGAGCAGGCACTGCTGGTGCGGAAAGATGGGCAGACCGGTGTGGATAAACGTGCTCTGGAAGAGGCACTGAAATTCGATGAGAGTCTCTACACCGCCGATTCGGTAAACGCGGATGCCTATCAGGACGCCAAGACTGCCGCCGAATCCGCTATGGAAAATGCGGAGGCTACGCAGGCCGAGGTGGACAAGGCGCTTGTTGATCTGCTCGCAGCCCAGAAGGCACTTGTTCCGAAGCCTGATGTTACTCTCGGTGACATCGACGGCAACGGCAAGATCGACACGACAGATGCACGCCTGGCGCTGCAGTATGCGGTCGAGAAGATCACACTGACGGAGGATCAGCTTTTCGCCGGCGACGTTGATGCCAGCGGCAAGGTAGATACCACCGATGCTCGCCTGATCCTGCAATATGCAGTCGAAAAGATCGACAAATTCCCGGCGAGCAAGTAACTCCTTGAAGAGCTCCTGATTTGGATGCAGGATCACAAAATATGTGTCGGTAATCAATTGAACACCGCGGGGGGGTATTCCCTCACATGATGGGCGGCTGAACAGACGTTTTCCAAGTCTGTTCAGCCGTTTGTCATCTGCCAGTAAGAGAAATCTCTGTCAAATGCTGGGGATTTCCCCTGAATTTCCAGAACAGGGACTTGCTTTTTTGTGGATTGTATGCTATGCTGACTGTACTGTCGTTGTGAACAGTAAAATAGGGAAAAGGTTGAAAGAGAGGAGAACATTATGCGAATCAAAAAACTGCTGGCGGGTGTGCTGAGCCTGTTGCTCGTGCTGCCCTCGCTGGCCATGCCCTTTGCCTCTGCGGCGGAGGACGAGAAGGATTTGATGGACAACTATGTCCTGTATACCTTCTACGGAAAACAGCAGGTTACAAGAACGGTCAACGCCGGTTCCGGTCAGATTGGCTACGGCAACTCTCACAAGAGAAACCTCAATGTCGATGCCTCGGAGGTCGATGATGCGAACCTCGCGGTGAGCTTCCGGCTTTGGATCTCGAGCCTGGACGAGGACGATACTACCGATCCGTTGAGCATCCTGTCGAGCTCCGACTTCGGTCAGATCGAGCTCGGCTCGCACAAGGCGGATCCGAATGTGGTGCCTGCGGGTGATGAATATCTCACCTGGGCTACCCGGACTCTGAAGCGTGCGGACGGCTCGCCGCTGGTCGCGGGCGAATGGAACGATATCCTGCTGCCCTTCTCGGCGGGTAATCAGAGAGCCAACTTCGACAAGTCGAAGATCACCTTCTTCCGCTTCGAAATTGCGCATCTCGCGCCCGGGACAGGCAACCACAACGTCCGGTTGAGCAATGTGACGCTGGTCGACACTTCCCGCAAAGCGGAAGTAGTCGCAGAGCCTGATTGGGATACCACCTATGAGGTGGGAGACATTCCCTTTACAATGGATATCACCATCAAAGGGGACGGTGCCTCGACTGCTACGTCCGGTACACAGATGAAATTCGATGCCATCGACGCTTCGGCACATAATCCGAAGATGCTGCAGCTGCTGATGGACGTCGAGGTCGAGAACGTTACCAACCCCGGCGACGTCTCGGTTCTCACCCAGATCAAGGGTCAGCTCGAACTGACCAGCAGCGGCACTCACGATCAGCAGGAAGCTGCCTGGGGTGCTGGTTCCTTCGACTGGCAGGACGGCAAGGCGACGTATAAGCTGATGCTGTCCTCGACGACCGCTTCGGGCGGTGAGCTGGATCTCTCGAACATCAACTTCATGCGCCTGTACATGAACAGCTGGCCTGCCACCTTCACCGATACGCTGAAGATCAAAATCTCCAATGTGCGTCTGGTGGACGTGACCGAGACCATGTCGCTTCCAACTGTTTTCGGCAACAGTATGATGTTCCAGCAGAACAAGCCGATCAACATCTGGGGATACCACAGAACGGGTACCGAGGTTGCGGTCAAGTTCTACAAGGGCGACGAGCTGCTGGATACCAGGTCGGCCAAAGCCGGTGAGGACGGCA
>USLV01000276.1 GCA_900555705.1 uncultured Oscillospiraceae bacterium
GCAGCGTCAGATGTGTATAAGAGACAGCACCAGCACCCGGTCGATTAGCAGCTCGGCCAGCTCGGTGGTCAGCGTGTCCGCATCGAAAATCGCCTTGGACGCTTCCTTGCGGCTGTCCTGCCGTGCCTGTTCGTCCTGCTTCTGCTTCGCCTGTGCCAATACTGCGGCATAGGCGTTTTTCGTTTTCAAAAGCAGCTCGTCACACGCGGTCTTTTCCGCCTTGTAGGTGTTCAGGTCAATCTCGCCCATGAGATAGCGTTCATACAAGGCGCGCTTACCGTCTTGCAGTGCCTCGATCTGCTGCTCATATTCGGCGCGTTCCGGTACGGAAGCATCCACTTGGAGCGTACCGTCAGGGGCAAGCGGTGCGGCGGCTTCCATCTGCTTTTTCAGCGTCAGGAATACCGCCTGTTCCAGCTCTGCGGCGTTCAGACGCATCTTGTGGCAGCGGCTTTCTTCGTCCGCCTCGGAATGGCGGCAGTAATAATACGAGGTTTTCTGCATGGTGCGGGACAGCGCATGACCGCAGCAGCCGCAGAAGGCTTTGCCTTTCAGCGGGTAGTCCCGCTTTTTCTTGTTTGGCTGGGAAAAGCGGAGCTGGCTGGCCTGCACGGTATCAAACACAGCTTTCTCGACGATGGCCGGGTGATGGTCGGGGATGATGTACCACAATTCTCTGTCCTTCAGGCGGCTTCTGGTGCCGCCTACTTCGAGAACCGCCCGCTTGCCGATCACATACACGCCGGTGTAGCGTTCGTCCTCCAAAATGCGGAGAATGGTGGATGTACTCCAAATCCCGTGACAGCGGGAAATATCGTGGGTGTGATTGCCGTGCGCCGCTTTGTACTGGCCGGGGGTAGGGATGCTTCTGCGGAACAGCTCCCGTGTGATGGCGGTGGCGTTGATGCCCTCGGCGGCAAGCTGGAAGATGAGCTGCACAACGGCAGCGGCCTCCGGGTCAGGCTCCATTCTGCCATCGGCGCTTTTGCGGTAGCCGTAGGGACAAATCTTGCTCTGATACTCGCCGCGCTGCATCTTGGCGTACTTGGCACTCTTGGTTTTGATGGACATATCACGGCTGTAATACTCGCTGATGAGGTACTTGAACGCCACGTCCATGCCGCCGGTGTCGCCCTTGAATTTGCTGCTGTCAAAATCGTCGCTGATGGAAATGAAGCGGGTATGGAACAGCGGGAACACGCGCTCGATAAAGTAGCCGGTTTCAATGCTGTTTCGCCCGAAGCGGGAAAAATCCTTGACGATGATGCAGTCGATCTGATTGGCCCGCACCAGCTCAATGAGCTTCTGTACCTGCGGACGCTCAAAATTTGTACCGCTATATCCGTTGTCGATGAACTCCATGATCTCCGCGTTCAGGGCTTCGGGCATGGACGCCGCGTACTCATGGAGGACAAGGCTCTGATTTTCAATACTCAGACTGTCGTACTTGTAGTCCTCAATGGAGAGGCGTATGTAGAGGGCAATCACATATTTCTGCATTGTTCCAGCACCTCCGCATAGGTTTCAAACTCGCTCTGGAAGCGATAGCGCACCGTGATCTGCTTATTGTGGGATACCTCAATGCGGTCGATCAGCCGCTCAATGAGCGCACCAGTCAAAGCCCGGTCATCCTTGATCTGCGCGGCATCCTGCTCCAGCGCCCGGTGCTGCTCAACCTGCGTACCCATCGTCCGCAGGCCGTCCTCCAACTGCTCCATTTCCACGGCGAGGTCGGCAATGCGGCTTTCGTACTTCTCCTTGTAGTCAAAGTATTCATCCTTGGTGAGAACGCCTTGAACAAGGTTTTCATACAGGCTCCGCACGATACCGCGAAGCCGCTGGATTTCCTGTTTGCGGCTGGTGATCTTCTCCCGCAGCTCAGCGCGGTCAGCGGCCTGCCGGGGCAGCTCCGCAAGGGAGAGGGTGTATTGCCCCAGCGCCGTATCAAGCGCGTCCTGAAGCATATCTGCCAACATATCCAGCAACGCATCCTCGCGGATGGTCACGCCGGGGCAGGCATCCTTGCTGATTCGGCTCCTGCTCAGACAATGGTAGAAGTACACATCGTCGGACTTCTTACGGATGTTTCTCTGCCGGTGCAGGCTGCCGCCGCAATGGGCGCAGAACACCTTGCCTTTGAGCAAATTCGGTGTGTATGCGTTGATCTCCCGCGCCTTGGCGCGGCTGGCGGTCTGATTGAGAATTTCCTGCACCGCCGCGAACTGTTCCCGGCTGATGATGGCCTCATGGGTGTCCCGCACCACCGTCCATTCCTCGGCATCGGCCTTGACCTGCCGGTGATCCACGGTTTTGGTCTGCCCCTGAACGAGATCTCCGGTGTAGACCTCGGAGCGGAGAATGACGCCGACCGTTCGGGTCTGCCACTTGCCGCTGCCGAGCAAATTTTCGTGGGTGATCTTGCCCTGCATCTTCTTGTAGTGGCTGGGGGTGAGGATGCCTGCCTCGTTCAGCCGCACGGCGATGGTATTGAGGCCAGCGCCCTCGGAAGCCCAACGGAACATCCGCTGCACCACGACGG
>USLV01000277.1 GCA_900555705.1 uncultured Oscillospiraceae bacterium
CAGCGTCAGATGTGTATAAGAGACAGGTCGTTTACACCTGCGGGCCGAAGCCGATGATGCAGCGGGTGGCGGCGATCGCGGAGGCGCGCGGCATTCCCTGCTACGTCTCGATGGAGGAGCGGATGGCATGCGGCGTCGGCGCCTGCCTTGGCTGCACCTGCAAGACCAGAGCGGCGGACGGCGGGATACATAACACGCGGGTCTGCACGAACGGCCCGGTGTTCGATTCGAAGGAGGTGGACTGGACATGACGGATATGCGGGTGAACCTCTGCGGCGTGGAGCTGAAAAATCCCGTGATCGCCGCGTCCGGAACCTTCGGCTACGGCATGGAATACAACGAGTTCTATCCTATTTCGGCGCTCGGCGGCATCTCCTGCAAGGGGACGACGCGGGCGGTGCGGGAGGGCAACCCCGCGCCGCGGGTGATCGAGACGCCGTCCGGTATGCTCAACAGCGTCGGGCTGCAAAACCCCGGCGTTGACGAATTCCTCGAGACCTGTCTGCCCTGGATGCTGTCACAGGGCGCGACTGTCATTGCCAATATGGCGGGCAACAGTGTCGAGGATTACTGCGCGATGGCGGAGCGGCTGGACGAATCGGATGTGCATATGGTGGAGCTCAACATCTCCTGCCCGAATGTAAAGCATGGCGGCGTCAACTTCGGCACCGCCTGTTCCAGCGTGGCGGAGGTGACGGCGGCGGTGCGGAGCCGCTGTCGCAAGCCGCTGATTGTCAAGCTGACCCCGAATGTCACGAGCATCGGGGATATCGCCGCCGCCGCCGAGGAGGCGGGCGCGGACGCGGTCTCGCTCATCAATACGCTGACCGGGATGCGGGTGAATATCCGCACCCGCCGTCCGATGCTGCGCAACAACACCGGCGGCCTGTCCGGGCCCGCTGTGTTTCCGGTGGCGGTACGGATGGTGCGCGAGGTGTATAAACGGGTGCGCATCCCGGTTGTCGGAATGGGCGGGATTGCGAGCTGGGAGGACGCCGCCGAGATGATGATCGCGGGTGCGGCCGCTGTGCAGGTCGGCACGGCAAATTTCCGGGATCCCCAGGCGATGATCAAAATCATCGAGGGACTCGAACGATTTGCGGGAGAACAGGGACTTTCCAGCATCACCGAGCTGACCGGGACGCTGGAGGAATGGTGAGACTTTGAAAGGATGACGTTTTTTCATGATGCGCAGGGTTTTTGGGCTGCTGCTCGGGATGGCACTGCTGCTGAGCGCCTGCGGCGGAGCGGAGGGGGAGGACTCCCCGATGCCGCCTACGGGCAACTCGGCTGCCGCTTCTGCAACCGGAGGGACGACCGCCGATGAGACCGCGCCGACCTTGTCGGAAACGACGATCGGCTCTTCCTCGACAGCGCGTCCCTCTGCCGAACGGACGGAACCGCCGGTGACACCCACGCGTCCACCGCAGACAGTGCCGCCCGCGACAACCGTTGTTCCGACGACAACACAGTCGGCCACGGTTCGGGTCACGATCACCGAAGGCGAGGCGCTGGCACAGATTGCGCAGAAGCTGGAAAAGGCGGGGGTATGCAAGGCGTCCGAGCTGATCGCGACGGCCAATTCCTATGATTTTGGCTATTACCCGCTGATCGCGGCACAGTCGGCCAACCCGAACCGCTGCTTCCGGTTGGAGGGCTATCTGTTCCCCGACACCTATGAGTTTTATTGGAATGAAAAGCCGGAAAACGTACTCGGACGGTTTCTGCGCAATGCCGAGAGCAAAATCACCGCCGCCCATCGCAGTCGGGCGGCCGAACTCGGCTACAGCGTGGAGGAGATTCTGACCATCGCCTCGATCATCGAGCGCGAGGGGGCCAATCCGGGGGAGATGAAAAACGTCTCGTCCATCCTGCATAACCGGCTGGAGCAGAATATGAAGCTGCAATGCGACGCGACGATTCGGTATGTCGAGAGCTGGATCAAGCCCTTTATCTCGGGAGACGTCAATCGCTACAACGCGTATTACAACACGAACAAGTGCCCGGCGCTGCCCGCCGGGCCGATCAACAATCCCGGCCTCGGCGCGATCAACGCCGCGCTCTACCCGGCCGATACGGACTATCTCTTTTTCTGCCACGACAGCGAGGCGAATTACTATTACGCCGCGACCTATGAGGAGCATCTCGCCAACCTCGAGAAGATCAGCGGATGAGAAGGGACGATGCGCGATGAGGATGCTGGCTGTGGATCTGGGTCTGGCCCGGACCGGAGTCGCGGTTTGCGATCGGGAGGAGCGGCTGGCGTCGCCGGTCGGGACGATTGAGGAACGCTCGCTGGAACGGCTGGCGGAGCGGCTGGCCGATCTCGCCCGGGAACAGTCCGTCGAGCAGATTGTGCTGGGACATCCCCGGAATATGGACGGCAGCCGGGGCGAGAGCGCCCGCCGCGCGGAGGAATTTGCCGTTCTGCTGGAGCAGACGGCGGGGCTGCCGGTTGTGCTCTGGGACGAACGGATGACAACCATGTCAGCGATCGGCTATCTCAACGAGACCAACACCC
>USLV01000278.1 GCA_900555705.1 uncultured Oscillospiraceae bacterium
GCCGCATCCGTCAACGCCGCCGTCGCTCCGGCGAGCTGCGCGCCCATCCGACAGGAGGCCGCGAGCAGCGCCGCCGTCTTGCCCTCCTGCAAGGCCTCGAGCACCGGCAGGTCGATCTCCCGTCCCTCGCTCTCAAGATCGATGGTCTGGCCGCCGACCATCCCCTCAATCCCGGCGGCCTCGGCCAGTGTGAAGGCAGCCGCCATCGCCGCGGCGGGCGGGACGTCACCGGTATGGGCCGGATTCAGCATCGTCTCGAAGGCACGTCCGAGCAGCGCGTCCCCCGCGAGCAACGCCATGTCCTCCCCGAAGGCCGCGTGCACCGAGGGCTTGCCACGGCGCAGCGGGCTGTTGTCCATGCAGGGCAGGTCGTCGTGCACAAGGGAATAGGAATGGATCATCTCCATCGCGCAGGCAAAGGGCAGCGCCGCCTCCCGCGTCCCGCCGCAGAGGCGGCAGAACGCCAGCACCAGCACCGGCCGCAGCCGCTTGCCCCCCGCCTCACAGGCATAGGCCATCGCCCGGGACACGGTGTCCCAAAGCTGCCCTTCGGCGGGCAGATACTGCGGCAGAGACTGCTCCACAGCGAGCAGGTCCTGCTGCATGGCGGCAGAATACAGCATCTCTCATCGACATCCTTTCGTGCTCAGTTCGTCTCCTCCGGCCGGGGCTCGGGCGCGGGCTCCTCCGCCGCGTCCGGGTCAGTCAGCCGCCGGATCTTCTGCTCCGCCGCCTGCAGCGACTTCGAGCAATAGGCGGTCAGCCGCGTCCCCTCCTCGAATAGTTTCATGGATTCATCCAGCGTGCAGCGGCCGCTTTCGAGCATCGAAACGATCTGCTCGAGCCGCGTCATCGCCTTTTCAAAGGTCCATTCGGTCGCCATCTTCCCGCTCCTTCCTTTCTTCTTACGCCGCGTCTCCGCTCACATAGCGGCCGACAAAGTCGAACACCTTCCGATAATAAGCGGCGGGGTCGGCATAGGCCGCCTCGGCGTGTCCCGCTCCCTCGACGATCAGCAGTTCCTTCTCGCAGGCGGCGGCGAGGTATACCTCCTCGCCCATCTCAACCGGGATGAAATCGTCGGCATCGCCGTGGATGAACAGGATCGGGACGCGGCTCTTCATCACCTGCTTCACCGCCGACGCCTCGGTGCAGGTATAGCCTGCCCGCAGGCCGCTGACAATATTGAAGCAGTTCATGATCGGGAACGGCGGCAGCCCGAACCGCAGCTTCAGCTCGTTCGCGAACACCGACTGCACATCGGTGTAGCCGCAGTCCTCCACCACCGCCTTCACCCGGGCTGGCAGCGTCTCCTCTCCGGCGGTCATCATCACCGTCGCCGCCCCCATCGAGACACCGTGGAGCACGATCTCCGCCTCCGCGTCCCGCTCGATCACCCGGTCGATCCAGAGCAGCAGATCCTGTCGGTCGAGCCAGCCCATGCCGATATATTGGCCCTCGCTCTTCCCGTGGGCACGCAGATCGGGGGTCAGCACCGAATAGCCCTGTTCGGCATAGTGCTGCGCCGTGTCCTGCATGCTCTCCTGACTGGAGGTGTAGCCGTGGACGGCGATCACCCAGCGGTGGTTCCCGGCAGCAGCGGGATAGCAGGTCGCGGCCAGCTTCAGACCGTCCGCCGAGGTCAGCGACCACTCCTCGCTCGCCGCCCCGGCGAGCCATGCCGCCGTCGCCTCATCCTGGGCCCGGCGGTTTTTCCCGATCGTGCTCTCGTCGGCGGAGACACCGACCTCGTTCGCGACCTCCCGGTCGCCGCCCGCGACGCCGTCCTCGCTGCGCACCAGCGCATAACTCAGAAAATAGTTGCCGACAAAAGCCCCGCCCGCGATCACGAGCACCAGCAGACCGGCGACCACGCCGATCGCAATTTTCATCCACTTTTTCATTCGCTTTGACTCTCCCCTGTCGGATGTATCGCTTCGACCCGGCAGTCCGCCGTCCCGTCGGACAATTGCAGGCTCACCCGGTCGCCCGGCGCGAGCGCGGCAGCCGAGGTCAGCGCGCGTCCCTCCTTCGCCGCGATGGCGTAGCCGCGTGAGAGCACCTTCAGCGGACTCAGCGCGTCGAGCTTGCCGGAGAGCGCCGCGAGACGGCGGTCCGCTCTTGTCGCGGCCATGTCCGCGGCGTGGGCCAGCGAACGGGTCAGCATATCGAGGCGCAGCCCCTGCTCCTCGACGTAAAAGCGCGGGGTCGAGAGGCAGCGCTTCTCCCGCAGCGCCCGCAGCCGCGCAGACTCCCGCTCGACAGTATGCAGCACGGCGCGGGCGGCAGACGCCCGCCATTGCAGCAGACGCCCGTCCAGCTCCCGCCAGTCGGGAACGGCAAGCTCCGCCGCAGCCGACGGGGTCGGAGCGCGGAGATCCGCCGCGAAATCGCAGATGGTGAAATCCGTCTCGTGGCCGACCGCCGAGATCACCGGGATCCGGGAGGCGGCGACCGCGCGGGCAACCCGCTCGTCGTTGAAGGCCCAGAGCTCCTCGATCGAGCCGCCGC
>USLV01000279.1 GCA_900555705.1 uncultured Oscillospiraceae bacterium
AATGCGCATGCTGAAGTCGCCCTCGCCAAACCGTCGGGTGGCCGCCGCCATCTGGCGGAGCGGCCGGACAAGCCGGTAGGTCATGACGTAAAGCGCTATAAAGGTCAGCGCCAGAACCCCGAGCGCGGAGAGAAAAAAGACCTGCAGGTTGCTCGAGAGATAGGCGGCCATGGTATCGGTCGAGGTGGAGACAAACACATAGCCGATGGTCTCCCCGGAGAACAGCACCGGCGCACAGGCGGTATACTGTCTGGTTGGGTAGAAACCGTCGAGTGTCCCGACCTCAAAATAGCGGTTGCCGCCGCCGGTGTTCTGTCCCCGCACCTTCTCCATCACGGTTTCCGGCACAATGCTGTCGAGATATTCGCTGTCGTCGCCCGCGGAGCAGAGGATCACCTTGCCGTTGAGCTGTGTAATCAGCACATTGCTCAAATTGGAATCTGTTGACGCGAGCAACTGGAAAAACGGCTTGAAATCGTCGGTCAGCACATATTGCCCCGGGAGCTGCTGGGTGTTGTCGGCGGTATAGGCGGCAATCGTGTGGGCGCTCTCGGAGAGCGTCTCCTTTTTCTCCGAAACCCAGTAGCGGGTGGAGAACAGCATCTGCATGCCGCAGAGCGCGATATAGCTCCCCAGCACAGCCACAACCACGACGGTGAAATATTTGGAGAAGATGCTCTTGAACATCGCGATCATGCCTTTCTCAATTTATGCCGGAGGCGGCGATTCTATCACGCGTCCTTGACCTCAAATTTATAGCCGACACCCCAGACGGTTTTGAGCGTCCACTGATCCGAAACACCGTCGAGCTTTTCGCGCAGACGCTTGACGTGTACGTCGACCGTCCGGCTGTCGCCGTAGTATTCGAAGCCCCAGACCTCATCGAGCAACTGGTCGCGGGTATACACGCGGTTGGGGTTGCTCGCGAGATGATAGATCAGCTCCATCTCCTTCGGCGGAGTGTCGATCTGCTTGCCGTGCACCCGCAGCTCGTAGTTTTCCATGTTGATATATAGGCCGTCAAACTGCACCACCTTGGATTTCCGATCCTCGCCGACGCCGCAGCGACGCAGTACCGCCTTGACCCGCGCGATGACCTCCTTGGCCTCGAAGGGCTTGGTGACATAGTCGTCGGCGCCGAGCTCCAGCCCCAGCACCTTGTCGAACACCTCTCCCTTGGCGGTCAGCATAATGATCGGGCAGTTCGACTTCTTCCGGATCTCGCGGCAAACCTGCCAGCCGTCCAGCTGCGGCATCATCACATCGAGCAGCATCAGATCCGGCTTTTCGGTGTCAAACATCGAGAGAGCTTTGGTGCCGTTCGCGGCAATCACCGCGTCGAAGCCCTCTTTCTCCAGATATAGACGCAGCAGTTCGCAGATGTTGCTGTCGTCATCCACCACCATAATTTTGCTGTTTGCCATTCTGATATCCTTCCTTTCGGCGCTGCTCGCCCGCAGACGGCGGGCACAGCGTTCGCTTCTTCTAGTGTATCAAATTTTCGAAACCGTGTATGAATAATATTTGAAAATTTCCGCTCTTTTCGCCAAATTTTTGCCGCAGCTTCCGCAGAACGCGCCGTCCGCCGAAAATTCAAAGAAAATAGTTGAAAATCCCGCGAAATGTGGTATGCTTAATATAATCGGATTTTTATTGGATGGAGGCATTTGGTTTGCTGCGTATTTGTTCCCGCCTCTGTGCCATTCTGGCATGGGTGACCTTTATCGCGGGCCTCGGCATCGACGGCATTCTGCTGTTTGTCCTGCAAAAGGCCAATCAGCTGCGGACGGCTGAAGGGGCGCTCGACCGTGTCGTGCCGCTCTGGCCGATCCTGCTTGGGACGGCGCTCGTGCTCGTCGGCACACTCGCGTTCTTCTTCTGGAAAAAACACCGCTGGATCGGTTTTGCCGGACTGCTCGCCGGGGCGCTGGTGCTCGCGGCCATGGGGCTGCATCTTCGCCAGCTCTTCCCCGAGACGATCCATTCCGCCGGGATCGTCGGCGGCTATAATTCGATTTGGAAGCTGTTCTATCGCCACATGCTCCCACTGGTCACTGCGTTGACCGCGGCGCTCGCCTTTGCGCTCCGGGAACGGGCACAGGACAAGGCGGATATGCTCGCCATCCGCGGCTCGATCATCCACAATACCACCCCGCGTATTTTCAACGACGAGGACGACCTCGAGAAACGGCCGCAGGAGGCGAAAAAGCGTTTTCGCAAACAGCAGGACTGACAATCGGCATACAGCGGCACGGCAGAAAAACTGTCGTGCCGCTTTTTTGTCTCAGCCCGCCCGGTACTGCATGGCCGTCATGCCCATCCGCGCACGAAACATCCGACAGAAATAACCCGGCGACTGAAAGCCGCAGTCCCGGCTGATCTCCTGGATTGTCCGGGAGGAGCTCCGCAGCAGGCCACAGGCTTTTTCCAGCCGGAACTGCAAGAGATAGCGCACCGGCGACAGTCCCATACTGTCTCTTATACACATCTGACGCTGCCG
>USLV01000280.1 GCA_900555705.1 uncultured Oscillospiraceae bacterium
CAGATGTGTATAAGAGACAGACGGTAATCAAACCGTTTTTCCATGGGGGGTCTTATGTGATTATGTTTCAGATGTTCGGTCGCGGTCAGTGCGTCTGCCACTTCGTCCAAAACTTTCAAAAGGGGGCCTTTCGCATAGAACAGGGAATCATTCCGCAGAGTGATGATTTCCATACCTTGTCCTCTATTTGATTTTTAACAGATAAGCATTCAAATAAGCCATCAGAGTTGCATGTGCCAACTCTGATGGCTTATTTGGCAAACTTTTAATCAATCATGATGCTGTTTAACGCCTTATCTTATACAAAATCAAATATCCTCTGTATATTCAAGTGTTTCCAAAAAATATCTAATTTTTTCGGAAAGTTCTTCCGACATGGCATATAGAGAAGCATATTTATTGACTAAACCTTGTCTGGAATCTTCCTGCTGTGTGTCTGTTGAGAACCGGGCATCCCCAGCTATGTTTATTGAGATTCTATCCAATTCCGTGGTTCCTTGATACACATAAATCGGCATAAAGCCACCGGAAAGTCCCTCCTGGCTGATATTAAGATACGTTCCATCTACTTGCCGTAATAGAGAGAGCAAGGTATCATATTCCTCCGTCCCCTTTTTTAAAGTTACGGCTTTAAAAGGTGGAGACTGCGTGTGTAAAACCCGGAAAGAATCCGCCTTTGACCAATAGTTTAAATCCGTCAATGCCATATTTGAGGGGGGAGACGGCAAAGACGTATTGGATTGCGAGGGTGATTCCTCAGTCACTGTCATTGGCGTTGTAACCGTCTTATTATCGACATCAAGAACAACGGAAGAAGTTGTCTGTTCTTTATTTAGTATCTCTGATGAAGATGAACCGGATGGATTTGCCCCGCACGATGTCAATATCAAAGTCATCGTTATAAGAATTATGCATAAAACAGCTATATATTTCTTCATCTCGCCACTCCTTCTTTTGGATGGAACATAACTCTTTACACAATAATGATAAATATTCAGGAATACATGATGCGGACTATTTCCATATGATTGTTCTCTCATTCCGCCGATTCGTCTGCCGCTCCCGTTTCCGATGTCTCGTCCTCCTCCGCAGGCGAAAAGGCCAGCGCAAAGGTCAGACACAGCGCGAACAGGCCGAGGGCAAAATCCGGGAATCCGGCGAGCTGGCTCGAATAATAGGCCTCCCGCTCCAGCAGCAGGACAAAGCCTGCCTGTGCAATCGTGCCGGACAGCGACAGCAGCGCCGTCGCTCCGGAGAAAAAGAGCAACCAACGGGACGGCCGTCCCACGCCTGAGACATACCGCGCAAAGGCGAACAGAAACAGCAGCGAAAAAATCAGCATCACGAAGTCGTAGAAGCTGCGGGTGACGTCGACCGCGCTCGCATAGGACAGCTCGTACCGTGCCAGCCGCATCCACATCCAGAGCACCGGCATGATCGGCATCCATTGATACAGCCGGTGAACACTCCGTCCGGTCGCAGACCAGCGCAGGCACAGCCAGAGCACAAAGCCACCGCCGAGCAGTCCAAACACGATCGTCAGAACCAGCGTCACTGCGTCAAAGACACCGATCACCGTCTGATTCGGCGGCGGCGTGATGTGATAGGCCATCCAGTTCCACACATCGTATAACATATTCAGCACAAGCGTGGCGCCGAACAGCATACCGGACAGCGTCACCGGCAGCAGCGCCCCTCCCGTCAGGCAGGGCAGGCGCTCCCGTCCGCCACGGCCAAGCACCAGCATCACAGCCAGCGTCACCGAGATGACCCCGATCACAACATAGCTGATCGTAAAGCGGCCGCTCACGGCATTCTGGGCATTCGGCACAATGGCGATACGCAGCAGCGCAACCACCAGCGCCATCACGGCGGCTATTACGGCCATCACTTTTTTGCGCAACACAGGCATACGGCATACTCTCCAAACAAATCAAAGTTATCAAGTCATCTTCTATTGTATACCATTATGACCGATTAGACAAGGGGATATAATCTTTTTGTTTGCTGATCGCCTTATAAGCCGGACGCATGATGCGTCCGCCGGTCAGGATCTCCTCCGCGCGGTGGGCACACCAACCCGCCACCCGTGCCACAGCGAACAACGGCGTATACAGCTCCGGCTGGATACCGAGCGACTGATACACGAGTCCCGAATAGAGATCGACATTGGCGCACATCGCCTTGTCGTTGCCCTTGACATCCGCGAAAACACCCGGCGTCAGGCGCTCGACCGTCTCGAGCAGGCGGAATTCCGCCCCAAAGCCCTTTTCCTCCGCCAGATGCTGCGCATACCGTTTGAGAATCACGGCGCGCGGATCCGACAGTGTATAGATTGCATGGCCCATTCCGTAGATCAAACCGGAGCCGTCGCCGGCCTCGCGATTGATCAGCCGGATCAGGAATGCGCGGACCTCGTCCTCATTCTCCCAGTCGGCCCCCCCCGCCTTGATATACTCCAGCATCTCCATCACCTTGATATTGGCACCGCCGTG
>USLV01000281.1 GCA_900555705.1 uncultured Oscillospiraceae bacterium
CGCCCGCACAAAGGCGTTGCCGGTCAGCAGCAGCTTAAGCAACAGCTCCCGCTCGGTTTCGGTGTGGACGGCGGTAATCTCCCCGGCCGTCTCCGCCTCCTCCCCGACCCGCTTGAGGATCGAATTGATGCGGGTGACGGTATAGAGCAGATAGGTGCCGGTCTTGCCCTCGAAGGAGAGGAACTTATCGAGGTCGAAGACATAGTCCTTGGCACGGTGATTGATGAGGTCGCCGAATTTGACGGCGGCCATGCCGACCCGCGCGGCAATCTCGGTCTTCTCCTCCTCCGAAACGGTCGCGAGATAGCTCGAATCCCGAAGCTTGTCGTAGGCCGCAGCAGTCGCCGTCTCGAGCAGGTCGCTCAGCCGCATCACCCCACCGTCGCGCGTCTTATACGGCTTGCCGTCGCTGCCGTTCATCGTGCCGAAGCCGAGAAACTCGAGCGCGGTTTTCTCCGGAACCAGCCCCGCCCGCCGGGCGCAGCGGAACACCTGTCGGAAATGCAACCCCTGCCGCGTGTCCACCACGTACCAGACGGCGTCGGGATCGAAGTCCCGCGTCCGCTGGATAAGGGTCGCGAGGTCGGTGGTCGCATAGATATTCGAGTTGTCGGATTTGCGGACAATCACCGGCGGCATCGGCTCGCGATCCTCTTCGGTCGCGACGTCCACCACCAGCGCGCCGTCGCTCTCCCGCAGCAATCCCCCGCTCTCCAGCCGCTCCATCAGCTCGGGGACATAGCGGTCGGAATCGCTCTCGCCGTACCAGAGGTCGAAAGAGACGTTCAGCCGGTCATAGCTCTTTTTGAGATCGGCGACCGAGACCCGCATGATTTCTTTCCAGAGCGCGATATAACCCGGTCGTCCGCTTTGCAGCTCGACGGTTGCGCGGTGGGCCAGCTCCCGGAAGGCCTCATCGGTCTTGCTCCGCGCGCTCGCAAAGGGATAGACCTCGCTGAGGGTGTCGACGTCCAGCGCCGGGACGCTGTCCCGCGCCGGATCAAAGCTCTCGGCAAAGCAGCTCCAGTCGGGATGGCGCTCGGACAGCTCCGCGATCACCAGTCCGATTTGCAGACCCCAGTCACCGAGGTGGATATCTCCGGTCACGCGGTGGCCGCAGGTACGGGCCAGCCGCTTGATAGCCTCGCCGATGATGGCGGAGCGCAGATGGCCGATGTGCAGCGGTTTCGCGACGTTGGGGCCGCCATAATCCAGCACAATCGTCTGCGGCTGCTCCGGCTGAGGGATGCCGAGCCGCTCGTCGGCGCCGATCGCGTTGACCGCCTCGAGCAGCGCGCTGTCCGCCAGCGTCAGGTTGATGAAGCCCGGGCCCGCAACCTCCACCCGCTCGAACAGCGAGTTCTCCCGAAGCGCGGCCGCCACATCCTGCGCGATGGCGGCAGGAGCCTTGCGGTGGAGCCGCGCGCCGCCCAGCGCACCGTTGCACTGGAACTGGCAGAGGTCCATCCGGTCGGAAATCGTCACCGCCCCGAGCGAGCGATCATAGCCGCAGCTTTCGAAGGCGTCCGATACCAGCTCGGTCAGCCGGTCGGTCATGGTTTTCATATATACAACATCCTCTCTGTTTGCTATCTTCCATTCAGCAGGGGCGGGCCTCCGCCCGCAGCACATGCTCCGTCGTCACGCCGGGGCCGAGCTCCAGCGTATAACACAGCTCAAGCGTCGCTCCCTCCGCGTCACAGGCGGTCCGTACCGCCCGGGCCGAAACCCCGACCGCAAGCACGCCGCAGCCGGTGTCGATCTCACCGTCATGCCGCCGCCCCTCCTCGAGCAGCAGCCGGGAACCGAACGCCCCTTTCCGCTCGACAGAGACCCAGCCGGCCTCCGCCCGCAGCATCGTCTCGTCCCCGCTCTCCTCGCGGTAGCGGAGGAGGAAGCCGTCCGCCGTCCCCTCAAGCACGCCCTGGACGTCCAGCGCCGTCGTCTCGCTCTCACCGTCCATCGTCTGCGTACCCTCGAGCACAATCCGCACCTTCACGCGCTTTTCTCCTCTCTCATGCTTCGATATCCACCCGTCGGACATCCCCCTCGATCTCCTCTCCAAGGAACGGGCCGGCAACGCGGATGAAATCGTCCGGCTGGTCGCTGACGAGGAAGCGGCAGCTTCCCCGGCGGTCGGTGCTGCCGAGCAGCCCGGCCCGGGCAAGTCGCACAGCGCTCTCCCGCGCCGCCTCACGGCCGGTGTCGATCAGGGTAATCTCCTCCCCGAGCACCCGCCGGATGACCGGCGCGAGCAGCGGGAAATGCGTACAGCCGAGGATCAGGGTGTCGATCCGCCGCTCCCGCAGCGGTTCGAGATAGCGCGCGGCCATCGGCAGCGCCACCGGGTCGTCCGGGGCGATCCAGCCGTTCTCCACAAGCGGCACGAACATCGAGCAGGCCTGGGTGAACACCTCGGCCCGCGGGGAGACCGTCTGTATATCTGTCTCTTATACACATCTCCGAGCCCACGAGACCTCTCTACATCT
>USLV01000282.1 GCA_900555705.1 uncultured Oscillospiraceae bacterium
CTTCTAGCTTCGTCGGCAGCGTCAGATGTGTATAAGAGACAGGTTCCGGAAGCAGCCCAAACCGCACGGCCGTCCTGCGCACGCACCACGCTCCGGACCGCATAGCGTTTACCCACCGGTGTCATAGCCGCAATCGCCGCCGCAATCACCGCAATCACCTCGTCCTCCGCATCCGCTGGTGCTGCCGCAGCAACGGGCGCCGATACGACCGGAGTCGCAGCCCGTGCGGTTACAACAGCCGGAGAGGGGACATTCACTTTGCCCTTTTTCTTTCCAGCCGACATCACCACACCGAACAGCGTGAAGATAGCGGTCAACACAACCAGCATGGCAAGCACAATCACGATACCGATCAGCACCGTCATACCGGCGTCCGCCAGCAACTCACCCGCACGCATCTCATCTGCGTTTACCGCAGCAAAGATTGCTCCCTGCATTCTCAATCCCTCAGTTCCATAAAATTCATCACACAGGAGGCCATGCGGCAAACACCCCATATCCCCCCATGATAAAAAGCATAAATCAGTATACCGGAAATCTGCGTAAAAAGCAAGATCAAAATACAAAATTTCCCCTCTTTTCTCTCGCATCGGAGGAGAGAGAAGGATGTGCAGAAATTTTGTCAGAAATATATGCCGCACCCTCTTTACGAACAGCGGCCGGTTCTGGTATACTGAATAAATGAAATTTCTATCAGGAAAGGTCTGGTCAAGCATGAAATACGCGGTCGTGCTCTGCGACGGTATGGCGGACGTACCCGCCGCCGCGCTCGGAGACAAAACACCGATGGAGGCCGCTCACAAACCGCATATGGACGCGCTCGCCGCAAAGGCGGAGGTCGGCACCGTCCAGACGGTGCCGGAGGGACTCTCCCCCGGCAGCGATGTCGCGAACCTCGCCGTCATGGGCTATGACACCCGGGAGTGCTACACCGGGCGCTCGCCGCTTGAAGCGGCCAATATCGGCATTGATCTGGCCGACGACGACGTCGCGTTCCGCTGCAATCTCGTCACCTTGTCGTCGGATGAGCCCTACGATCAGAAGACACTGGTTGACTATTGTGCCGGCGATATTCACACCGCAGATGCCGACGCCATCATCCGCACCGTACAGGAAGCCTTCGGCGGCGGAGAGTTCGATTTCTACACCGGCACTGCCTATCGCCACTGCCTTGTCTGGCACGGCGGCAAGACGGTGCTCGGCAAGATCACCCCGCCTCACGACATCACCGGCCGCGTCATCGCAGACTATATCCCGTCGGATCCCGCTGCCGCGCCGATTCTGGATTTGATGAAGCGCAGTGTCGAGCTACTGCGCGACCATCCGATCAACCGCGCGCGCATGGAAAAAGGTCTTGCGCCCGCCAATGCCATCTGGCTCTGGGGACAGGGCAAGCGGCCGCTTCTCCAGAATTTCGAGGAGCGCACCGGACGGAAGGGCGCGATGGTCTCCGCCGTCGATCTGCTCAAGGGCATCGGCCGTCTCGCCGGAATGCGGGTCTGTGATGTGGAGGGCGCAACCGGCTACATCGACACCAACTATGAAGGGAAGCTTGCCGCCGCTGTGGATGCGCTGAAGGACGGCTGCGATTTTGTGTATATCCATGTCGAAGCACCGGATGAATGCGGCCATCGCGGCGAGACGGAGAATAAAGTTCGCGCCATTGAGGATATCGATCGCCGCATTCTCGGACCGCTGCTGACTGAGCTGCGTGCCATGGGTGACTACACCGTCATGGTGCTGCCGGATCATCCGACACCGCTCACCATCCGCACGCACACTGCCGATCCGATTCCCTATCTGCTCTATCGCAGCAACGCGGAGATCGACAGCGGTGTCGGCTGCTTCACCGAGGCTGCCGCGCGGCAGACCGGCCACCATACCGAGACTGGCTTCCGGCTGCTCGGCCATATGCTGAATGACAACTGAGTGATTTCCATAAACCAATCCCCCGTATACATCGAATCGGTGTATACGGGGGATTGATGTTTTCAGAGGGAAAGAATTCCCTGTTCCAGCATGGACTGGGCGGCGAGCAGCACCCCCATCCGGCCGGATGGAAAATTGATACCGCCCTGCATATAGGCTGCGTAGGGCTCCCGCAGCGGCGCGTCCGCCGACAATTCGATGGAAGCGCCGAGGGTAAAGGCTCCCGCCGCCATGATCACCTGATTTTCATAGCCCGGCATATCCCACGGCTCTGGCAAAACGAAACTGTCAATAGGACTTCCGCTTTGAATTCCCTGACAAAACGCAACAAGGCTCTCCTCGTTTTCGAGTCCGAGACACTGAACTATATCGCCTCTTTTTTCGTTATATTTGGGGGTGACATCATATCCGAATCCCTCAAAAAGTGCGGATATGTAAACAGCTGATTTAAGAGCCTCGCCGACAGTGTGCGGTGCAAAGAACAGCCCCATATACAACCTGTCTCTTATACACATCTCCGAGCCCACGAGACC
>USLV01000283.1 GCA_900555705.1 uncultured Oscillospiraceae bacterium
GGCGCGGGCAATCTGTTTCGCGGCTTCATCGCCCGTTTGCAGCAGAGGCTGCTGGAAAACGGGGCGGCAGACTGCGGCATTCTCGCTGCCGAAGGCTATGATCCCGCGATTCTCGAGGATATCTATGTTCCCTACGACAGCCTGTCGCTGCTGGTCGGCCTGCGGCCGGACGGCGAGACGGAGCGGGAGGTGATCGCCTCGATTGCCGACGGACTGCACGCGGACAGCAGCAACCCCGCCGAATGGGCCCGGCTCTGCGCCGTCTTCCGGCAGCCGTCCCTCCAGCTTGCGAGTTTCACCATCACGGAAAAGGGCTACGCCCTGCGGGACATGGGCGGCGGTCTGACGGCGGCTGCACAGGCGGATATCGCCGCCGGACCGGCCGGTGTCCGCCACGCGATGGGGATTGCCGCCGCTCTATTGCTGGAACGGTACCGGGCGGGCGGTGCGTCGCTGGCGATGGTGAGCCTGGACAATTGCAGCCGCAATGGCGAGCGACTGCGGGAGGCGGTGCTCGAAATCGCCCGCGGCTGGGTCTCGGCCGGTCTGGCCGAGCCGGGGTTTCCCGACTGGCTGGCGGACGAAGCCCGCGTCGCCTTCCCCTTCAGCATGATCGACAAGATCACGCCCCGTCCAGCCGAGGAGGTTGCACAGGCCCTCACCCGGCTCGGGGTTGCAGACATGACGCCGGTTATCACCGACCGGCATACCGTTATCGCGCCGTTTGTCAACGCGGAGCTGCCGGAATATCTCGTCATCGAGGACCGCTTCCCGAACGGGCGGCCGCCGCTTGAGCAGGCGGGGGTCTATCTGACCGACCGCGCCACCGTCATCGCCGCCGAGCGCATGAAGGTGACAGCCTGTCTCAACCCGCTGCACACGGCGCTGGCGGTTTTCGGCTGTCTGCTCGGGTATCGCTCGATTGCGGAGGAGATGGCGGATACGGAGCTGCGGGCGCTGGTCACGCGGCTCGGCTATGACGAGGGACTGCCGGTTGCGCCCGATCCCGGCATTCTCCGGCCCGCGGATTTTCTCCGGGAGGTGATCGAGCAGCGGCTTCCCAATCGCTTTCTGCCCGACACCCCACAGCGCATCGCCGCCGACACCAGTCAGAAGCTCCCGATCCGGTTTGGCGAGACGCTCCGGACATGGCTCGCCGACGATCGGCTGGACGCCGAAAGTCTGGTCGGCATCCCGCTGGTGTTCGCGGGCTGGCTGCGCTATCTGCTTGGACTGGACGACGCCGGACAGCCGATGGCGCTCAGCCCGGATCCGCTGCTCGAGGAGCTGCGGGAGCAGCTCGAGGGAATCCGGCCGGGAGAGCCGGACAGTGCGGACGGTCGGCTGCGGACTCTGCTCTCCAATGCCGCGCTGTTCGGAACGGATCTCTATGCGGCGGGGCTTGGCGACCGGGTTGAAGGTTTGTTCCGCGAGATGCTGGAGGGCCCCGGCGCGGTGCGGAAGACCCTGCGGCGTCGGCTGTAGCCATTTCTATACAAAAACCTCCCCCTGAACACAGCTTGTGTACAGGGGGAGGTTTTTGTTATCGTTATCTCTTTCGGAGGCTGTATTTATTGAGGCGCTCGAGATCCTCATTTTCCCCGATCACGACAAGGATATCCCCCGCACGCACCACGGCGTTGCCGTCCGGCGCGACGAGGATCTGCTTCCCCGAGCGGATCGCGACCACGCTGACGTTGTGGCGCTGGCGGATGTTGCTCTCCTTCAGCGGCAGGTCGACCCATTCCTCGAGCGCGCCGAACTCCATCAGGCTGTGGCTCGCGGAGAGCTCCATATAGTCGATGATATTGTCCCCGGCAAGGCTGCGCGCCAGCCGCTCGCCCATATCCCGCTCCGGCATGATGACCTTGTCGGCCCCAATCCGCTCAAGGATTTTCGCATGGGCCTCGCCGCCCGCCTGCGCGACGATATAGCCCGCGCCACAGTCCCGCAGCTTCATGATCGCGAGGCAGCTCGTCTCGATATCCTTGACGCTCAGCACCACGACGTCGAAATTCCGCAGGCCGAGCGATTGCAGCGCGTCGGCGTCGAGAATGTTCGCCTGCACCACATGCGTGATCTCCCGCGCGAGCTCCTCCACCTTTTCCGCATCCACGTCCACGCCCATGACCTCCACCCCGACATGGGCGAGCGACCGGGCGACGCTCGCGCCGAAGCGGCTGAGCCCCAGAACGGCAATCTGTTTCATCTCCATCGGTATCTCTTCCTTTCGTTGAACAGGGTTAGCCCACCATCAGGCGATCCTCCGGATAGCGGACGGCATTCGAGCGGCCGGAGGCGCCGCCGGAGAGCGCAATCGAAACGGTCAGCGGGCCGACCCGCCCAAGGAACATGAAGAGGATCAGCAGCAGCTTGGAAAACGCCCGCAAATCGGCGGTGATTCCCATCGAGAGGCCGGTTGTGCCTGTCTCTTATACACATCTGACGCTGCCGA
>USLV01000284.1 GCA_900555705.1 uncultured Oscillospiraceae bacterium
GCTGCCGCACCTCGCTCGCCGTATCGGCACTTAGAATTATGCGGTATTGCCCTAATAAAAACAACAGGAACATTGCAATGTACAGCAGTGTTCCTGTTGTTTTTTATGCCGAAGTTTATTGCGCATGGCGGGGTGTCACTATATATCATTACATGTGTCTTGACATGTGTAATGAACGGTGCTATACTGTCAAAGTTGGAATTACAGAAGAAACCGAGGAAACCACATGAAAATGGCTAATATGGATGACTATTTTGACGTAGTCATCGTCGGCACTGGCGCTGCGGGTCTTTACTGCGCCCTGAATCTGCCTGCGCGGTACCGCATTCTTCTGCTTACAAAGCAGAAAGCGGACGAGAGCGACTCCTTCCTTGCGCAAGGCGGCATTTGTATGCAGCATGGTGAGGCAGACTACCGCCCCTTTTTTGATGATACGATGCGGGCAGGCCATTACGAGAACAACCCCGCCACAGTAGACCTGATGATTCGTTCCTCCAACTCGATCATCCGGGATCTGGTGCGCCGCGGCGTCCGCTTTGCGCGGGATGACCACGGGGCTCTGCGCTTTACCCGGGAGGGAGCGCACTCCCGCCCGCGCATTCTGTTCCATGAGGATATTACCGGCCACGAGATCACCCAGACCCTGCTGAACGAGGTCCTGCGCTGCGAGAACATCGAACTGCGCGAGCATACGACTCTGCTGGATTTCTTCGCCGATGCCTCGGCCTGCGGCGGTGTCATTGCTGCCGGCCCGGACGGCGAACCGCGAGCCATTGGAGCAGGGGCGGTGGTGCTGGCCTGCGGCGGCATCGGCGGGTTGTATAAAAACTCCACCAACTTCCCCCACATCACGGGGGATGCCATCGCCATGGCCCTGCGCCACGGTGTTGCCTGTGAGCACTTGGACTATATCCAGATCCACCCCACGACTTTGTACAGCCACCAAAAAGGCCGTCGCTTTCTGATTTCGGAATCGGTTCGCGGGGAGGGTGCGCTACTGCTGGATAAAAACGGGAACCGCTTTACCAACGAATTGCAGCCCCGCGACGTGGTGAGCGCAGCGATCCGCGCACAGATGGAAAAGGACGGCACCGACCATGTGTGGGAGGATATGCGCCCCATCGGTGAGGCGGCTATCCGTGAGCATTTCCCCAACATTCTGGAGCGCTGCGAGGAGGAGGGGTACGACCCCATCCATGAACCGATCCCCGTTGTACCGGCCCAGCATTATTTTATGGGCGGCATCACGGCGGATCTGAGCAGCCGCACAGCACTGCCCCGGCTGTATGCCTGCGGCGAGACCTGCTGCAACGGTGTGCATGGACGCAATCGGTTGGCCAGCAATTCCCTGCTGGAATCTTTGGTCTTTGCACAGCGCGCGGCAGATGATATACTATACGGAGAACCGCCTGTCTTTACAGGCGATAAGCCCGATTTGGCCCCATACCGTGAACAGGAACCGCTGTTTGCCGCGTATCGGCAGGAGGTTCTGACCGCTATTGAGAGGAGTAAAAACCATGAATGAGATCACCCAGCTGCTGCATATAGACCCGCTGCTGCTGCAAGCGCTGCGGGAGGATATTCCGGAGGAGGACGTTTCCACAAACGCCGTCATGCCCCACGCCTGCCCCGGCACCGTGGATCTGATTGCCAAGGAGGACGGCATTGTTGCCGGTCTGGCAGTCTATGCCCGCGTCTTTACGCTGCTGGACCCCGGTGCCACGGTGGAATTCTTCTGCCGGGACGGCGATACCGTACAGCCCGGCCAGAAGCTGGCCGTTGTTACGGGCGATATACGCGCCCTGCTTTCCGGTGAGCGTGTTGCGCTGAACTACCTGCAGCGAATGAGCGGCATTGCCACCTATACCCATCAGCTGTCTGCCCTGCTGGAAGGCACCGGCATTACCCTGCTGGACACCCGTAAGACCAGCCCCAACAACCGCATTTTTGAAAAGTACGCTGTCCGCGTTGGCGGCGGCAGCAACCACCGCACCGGCCTGTCCGACGGCGTTCTGCTGAAGGATAACCACATCGGCGCTGCCGGCGGCGTGGCGAAGGCCGTCAAGATGGCCCGGCAGTATGCGTCTTTCGTCCGCAAGATCGAGGTGGAGACGGAAAATCTCGATATGGTGCGCGAGGCAGTGGAAGCGGGCGCTGATATTATCATGCTGGACAATATGACCCCGGACGAGATGGCGGAGGCGATCCGCATCATCGACGGACGCGCCGAGACGGAGTGTTCCGGAAATATGACGAAGGAAAATATCGCAACGATCACGAAATTAGGCGTAGATTATGTGTCCAGCGGCGCGCTGACGCACTCGGCACCAATTCTGGATCTGAGCCTCAAACATCTGCGGGCATTATAAAAATTTAAAAACTAAGAAAGGACAGGGAAAAACAGGATGGAAACAACGATGACAGGAGTACAGCGGAGAAAGAAAATAC
>USLV01000285.1 GCA_900555705.1 uncultured Oscillospiraceae bacterium
TAGTTCGTCTGCGCCGGTTCGAGCGCCGCCTGGATGGAGGCGAGACCGGGGTTCGCGATGGGCGTGGGCGGTAAGCCCTCGTACATCGAGAGGTTGTAGGGCGTGTTGTAATTGAGGTCGCTGCTCGTGAGCGTGCCGGTGTAGTTGTCACCAAGGCCGTAAATGAGCGAGGCGTCGATCTGTAACTTGTGATACGTCTCGCCCACGTTGTTGAGGCGGTTGTAGATGACCGAGGCGATGTTCTCGCGGTCCGTGCCGTCCGTCTCCTTTTCGATGAGCGAGGCGATGGTCAAGATCTGGTTGAGCGAATAGCCGGAGGCCTCGACCTTCTGCATGAGCTCATCGCTCATCTTTGTATTAAAGTTGTCGAGCAGTCTCGACAGCGCGTGCGTCGGGACCTCGTCCACGAAGAATTCGTAGGTATCGGGGAAGAGATAGCCCTCAAGGCGATAAATCCGATCGGCATATTTCGCGTCGGTTTCCGCCGTCGGGATCGCGGCGACGAAATCATAGGAGGAATAGTCGCCGTTTTGCACCGCGTCATAGAATTCCGCAGCGGTACAGACCTTTTTCTCCTCCATCAGAGAGGCGATACGATCAATGGTATACCCCTCCGGGATGGTCACACGAACAGTTTCACGCTTCACGCCCTGCTGGAGCGTCTGAATAATCGCGCTGTAGCCCATGTCTGCCGAGAGCTTGAAAGTACCCGGCATATAAGTACCGTCCGAACTGGTCAGCTTGGAAAAGGCCATGAAAATCCAGGAGTGATCGATGACCCCGGCCTGCTCCAGTTCCTCAGCTACATCCCGTGTGCCGGAGCCCCGCTCGATGGTCACCTCGACCTCTGCCGATGATTTGTTCAGTCCGGTCACATCGATACCGGCGATGATAAGAACGCAGGCCAGTGTGATGGAGACGGCGATGACCAGCGTAACATACAGAATGCTTCGGAAGCAGCCCCAGGCTGCCTGCGCCTGCGGGTCAACCTTCTTTTTTTTCCGTCTGCTTTTCTTGTCCTTTTTCGCCTTTTCGGGCGTGTCGGCCGGTTCCTTACCCGGCGGTTCCACCGACGGCGCAGCCACCGGCGTCTCTTCCTCTTCCGGCGACAGCAGGAAGGGCTCCGCCACATCCGTCGTAATAACTGAATCCGCCGCCGGCGGCATCTCCAGAACCTGCGTATGCAAAGGTTCCGGAGCGGGCATTTCCTCCGGAGTCGCCGAAGTCTCCTCGCCAAAATCCAGATTCAGCCGAAAGGAGGCGACCTTTTCCTTTCGTTCATCCTGTATACGCGCTATCGCATCCGGTCCCACCTCCGGACGCATCTCGTCCTCTGTTGGTTCCGGCTGATTCTTTTTGGATTCGATTTCCTCCAGAATCCGATCCCACTCTTCCGCCATGGAAGATCACGCTCCTTTCTGTTCCGCAGTTTATCCGCGCGAATTGGCTGTACGCCGCAGATACCGCTCGGTCACCAGCAGCTCGACGGGACGGTCAAACCGACCGTGCGGCAGCCGCTTCTGTACACATTCGCTGTAGCAGATCCCGATCATCTGCCCGCCGAACCGGGCGAGAAACCGGTCGTAATAGCCCTTCCCATATCCAAGACGATAGCCATGCCAGTCATAGGAGAGGGCGGGGACAATGCAGAGGCCCGACTGAAAATCCGTCAGCAGCCGACTGCGATCCGGCCGAGGCTCCAGCACGCCGAATGTGCCCGGCTCGAGATCACCGAGACTGTTGATATAATAAAATTCCATATTGCGCGTGCCCGGGACACAGCGCGGAACCGCCACGCGCTTTCCGTCGGCCCAGGCCTGTTCCATGATACGATATGTATCCACCTCAATGGCCGTCGAAACATAAATCAGAAGCAGGCGATTGCGCTTATACTGCCAAAGAGAGGTCACCCGGGAAGCGATCATCTGGTCAAGACGTGCCTTTTTCTCGGGCGGCAGCTCCCGCCGGAAGGTTTTATATCGTTCCCGCAATCCGGCTTTGACGGGACGGATATCCCCTACCGGCATTGCATCGCCGCTTTCAGCGACGCAGCCCGTTCCGGAGAAACCAACTCGCTCACAAGCTGCAATCCAAATTCCATTGCCGCACCAGCACCGCGCGCCGTGATAATCCGTCCATCCTGCACCACCTGCTCATCGCAGAGAACAGCGCCTTCGAGCTGTTCCTCAAAGCCGGGAAAGCAGACCGCCCGACGGCCCTTCAGCAATCCCCAGTGTCCCAGGATCGAGGGAGCTGCGCAGATCGCGGCGATATAGGCGTCGCGCGTTACCGCCCGGTCGACCAGTTGACGGACAACCGGCGACTGCTCGAGATGCAGCGTGCCGGGCATACCGCCGGGCAGCACCACCGCCTGTATGTCGTCCACGGTCAGCAGCGTATCCGCCACATCCGCCATGACGGAAATACCATGAG
>USLV01000286.1 GCA_900555705.1 uncultured Oscillospiraceae bacterium
TCGGCAGCGTCAGATGTGTATAAGAGACAGAAGATATGCGGCGGGCGGGCTGCCTGTTTTTTCATCTCTTCTCCGGCGGGCAGATCAGCGAGAGCGCGCCGGGCAGGTTGCGGATGACGACCGGGGCGCCGCCCTCGGCATATTCGCCGTCGAGCGTCCAGGGGACGGCGGCGTCCATATGCAGCGTCACCTCCGACGCGCGGAAGAAATCAAACATCTCGTTGTGATAATCCGAGTGCATCACCGCGTGCACAATGCGGTGGAGATCGAGCGGCGACTGCGGCCGCTTCAGCAGGATCACCTCAAACCGCCCATCGCTCCGGTCGACCAGTTTTTCATCCAGCCGCACCAGGCCACCGACCGAGGTCGAGTTGCTGACCGCCCCGAAGATATAGGCGTTTTCGCAGCACTCCCCGTCCGCCTCGACCCGCACGGGACAGGGCTGAATCGTGCGGATATCCTTGATGCCCTCCATGATATAGGCGAGATGGCCGAAGGTTTTCTTTGCCGACTGCGGCGCGTTGTAGGCCGCGGCTGTGAACGCCCCGAAGGAGGCGATATAGGTGAAATACCGCTGTCCGAACTGCCCGGCGTCCAGCGGCTGCGGCGTTCCCTCGAGAATCGCCTGGACGGCGCCGGGGATATCGGCGGGAATCCCGAGGCTGTTCGCAAAATCGTTGGTGCTGCCCGCCGGGATATAGCCGATCGGACAGCCGCCGCCCGCCTCCAGCACGCCCGAGACCACCTCATTCAGCGTACCGTCCCCACCGCAGCAGACCAGCAGGTCACAGTCTCCCACTGCCTGTCGCGCCAGCACCCGTCCGTGCCCGGCGCGCCGGGTGACCGCGACCGAGACGTCATAGTCCGCGCGGCAGAACGGCTCGACCATCTCGAAAAGCGCGCCTCTGGCCTTCGACTTCCCCGCCTCCGGATTAAGAATCAGCCGCATCCGCTTTCCTGCCATGTCCCCGCCTCCTCTTCCCATCCCGGTTCTCTTTGCTACCTGCATACTAGCACAGCCCCCGGCGGTTGTCAACCGGCGGACAGGCCCGCCGCCTGTCCGTTTATCCGGCCTCTGTGATCCGCCCGTCGCGGATATGGATCCGGCGTCGCGCCGCCTCCGCAATGCGGGGATCATGGGTGATGAGCAGGACAGTGCGCCCCTCGGCGTTGAGCTCCCGCAGAATGTCGAGAATCTCGCGCCCGGAGGCGGAATCGAGATTACCGGTCGGCTCATCCGCGAGCAGGATCGGCGGCTTCGCGGCAATGGCGCGGGCAATCGCCACCCGCTGCTGCTGGCCACCCGACATCTCGGCCGGCCGATGGTGCAGCCGGCTCCCGAGTCCGACCCGCTCGAGGCAGTCCACCGCGAGCCGTCGCCGCTCCTCCCGCGGCAACCCGCGATAGAGTAGCGGCAGTTCGACATTCTCGAGCGCGTCCAACCCCGGGATCAGCTGAAAGCTCTGGAACACAAAGCCGATCCGGCGGTTGCGGATCTCCGAGAGCGTCCGGTCGGACATCGCCGAGACATCCTCTCCCTCCAGCAGATACCGGCCGGACGATGGGGTGTCGAGGCAGCCGAGGACGTTCATCAGCGTGGATTTTCCCGAGCCGGACTGGCCGACAATCGCGAGGAACTCCCCGTTCTCGACCGTGAGCGACACACCGTCCAGCGCGCGCACCTCCTGTTCCCCGCGACGATAGATTTTATAGACCTCTTCCACACAAATCTGGGGCATACCGAATCCCTCCATTTGGAATTCAGTATGCCCCGGATGCAATGGAAAATACTTCAGTCAGCCGTCTCGAAATCCGTGATAACCCGGCGCTGCTCTGCGGAGGCAAAGGCAGCCTCCATCAGCCGCATCACCCGCAAAAGCTGCTCATGACGGATCAGCTGCGGCTCCTCGCCGCGAATCGCCCGACCGACGTTGCGATAAAAATCGTGGATATCCGACGGCACGCGCGGCAGCGGATAGGTTTTGATCGTGTCGTCCGTCCGGGGCGCCATCGTCTTGGTCAGCCCGGCGGCCGTGACAACCGGCACCGCATCCCGCTTCTCCCAGTCGGAGACCATCACAACCCGCCCGTCACACTGCCAGTTTTCGATCACAGCCGAGCCGTTTTCGCCCTGCACATACCAGCGGGGCAGGTTGATGAAATTGCTGGTGCCGACCTCGACGAGCCAGTTGACGCCACCCTCGTACCCGACGAGAATCCGGAATCCGTCATCCACCTCGTCATTGGTCACATGCGACAGCTCGGCATAGATCGTCTCGATTTTGCGGCCGTCCATCGCCCGGTCCATCTGGTCGAGCATATGGACACCCCAGTCGAGCACCATGCCGCCGCCCTGTGCCTTCCGGTTGCGCCAGTCGCCCGGGATGCCGCGCGAGCCGTGCACGCGCGACTCGATGCTGA
>USLV01000287.1 GCA_900555705.1 uncultured Oscillospiraceae bacterium
GTGGGCTCGGAGATGTGTATAAGAGACAGGTGATAACTCTCATGTTTATCCCTCCGCAGCGCCCAAAGCGGGCGCAATGAACTCGTTAGTTTCCATAATACGTGAATTTCCGTTTATTTTCAATAGAGTCCTTGACATTTTCCCGCATTTTACGCAAAATATTTTCTCTTGTTATTCTGCACCGCTTCGTATATAATGATATAGTCATATCATATCGACCAGGGAGAAAGGAGTATCTTCCATGATCAGGCTACAAACCGAAAAGGGCGAAGTCAGCATTTCCGACGCCGCCCTGTCTAATATCACCGGCGCCGCGGCCACGAGCTGCTTTGGCGTCAAGGGCATGGCCTACCGCTCGATGACCGACGGGCTCGTCCACCTGCTGCGCCGCGAGGCGATGAGCAAGGGCGTGCGCATCATTCCCCACGAAGAAGGGGACATTTCCATCGAGCTGCACATCGTTGTGGAGCACGGCGTGAACATCGCCGCCGTCTGCCGCTCCATCATCAATCAGGTGCGCTATATGGTCAGCGAAAACACCGGCGCAAGCATCCGCAGCATCGACGTTTGCGTCGACAGCATGAATCTCTAAAAACCGAGGAGGACATCATCCTATGCACGATACCATCAATGGTGCCATGTTCAAGGAGATGCTGCTCTTCGGCACCGTCTCCATCGCACAGGCACAGCAAGCTATCAATGATTTGAATGTATTCCCCGTTCCCGACGGCGACACGGGCACGAACATGAGTCTTACCATCCAGACCGCGGCGCAGGAGCTCAAGAAGATCGAGCCCGCGACGGTCGATCAGGCCGCCTCTGTCACGGCGTCCGCGCTGCTGCGCGGCGCGCGCGGCAATTCCGGCGTCATTCTGTCGCTGCTGTTCCGTGGGTTTTCCAAGGGCCTGAAGGGCAAGAGCGAAGCGGACGGCCGTGATCTGGCCGCTGCACTTGGCATTGGTGTCGAGGCCGCCTATAAAGCCGTGATGAAGCCGACCGAGGGCACGATCCTGACGGTTGCGCGGGAGGCGGCGGAGAAAGGCGCGGCCGCAGCCGAGACAGATCCCTCTGTCGAGACGGTCTGGGAAGTGATCTGTGCGGAGGCGGAGGCCTCCTTGCAGCGCACCCCCGAGTTGCTGCCGGTTCTGAAAAAGGCGGGCGTTGTGGATGCGGGCGGCCAGGGCCTCTGCATCATCCTCCGTGCCATGCAGGATGTCTTCAACGGCGGCGCGATTGTCGAAGGCGCTGCGGGCGAAAAAGCCCCTGCGGTTGTAAAGTCTGTGAGTGCTGCGGGCTCCTTTGAGACCGAGATCACCTTTACATACTGCACCGAGTTTATCGTTGCACGTGCAAAGGGAAATGATCGCGACCCGCTTCGCCTCCGGGCCTATCTCGAGTCGATCGGCGACTGTGTTGTCGTCGTGGACGACGACGATATCATCAAGGTGCATGTTCACACCAACGACCCCGGCAAGGCGCTGTCCGAGGGCGTGAAATACGGCCAGTTCGAGACCGTCAAGGTCGAAAACATGCGTATCCAGCACGAAAATGCGGGCTGGGTCGAGAGCGAGGAGGCAGCGCAGCCGCAGCCGCCTGTCCGGGTTGAGCCGGAGAATGCGGTCGGTTTTGTGGCGGTGGCGGCGGGCGACGGCCTGCAGGCACTCTTCACCGATCTCGGCTGCGACCAGGTCGTGTCCGGCGGCCAGACCATGAACCCCTCGACCGACGACATCCTGAATGCGGTGCAGGCGACTCCGGCGAAGGTGGTCTATGTCCTGCCGAACAACAAGAATATTATTCTCGCGGCGGAGCAGGCGGTGCCGCTGGCTGACCGTGAGGTGCATGTACTGCCGACGCGGACGATTCCGCAGGGCGTCTCCGCGATGCTGAGCTTTGAGGCGGACGCGCCGGTCGAGAGCAATCTGATCGCCATGACCAGGGCGGCGGAAAACGTCTCCACCGGCCAGGTGACCTTCGCCGCCCGTGACAGCGATTTTGGCGGCCATGCGATCCACGAGGGCGAGATTCTGGCGCTGGACGGCGGTAAGGTCGCGTTCGTGGATACCGATATCACCCATGCGGCGATCAAGCTGACCCGTCAGCTGGCGAGCGCGCGCCGCTCTGCGGGCCAGGACGTCACCTTCATCACACTGATGTACGGTGAGGGTATGACCGAGACCCAGGCGGAGGAGGTTCGCGCCGGGATTCAGGCGAAGCTCGGCAGCGATGTGGACATCACGACGCTGGAAGGCGGCCAGCCGGTCTATTACTATATCATTTCGATTGAATAAAACCGGATAAGGAGACGGATGGGAGCGCCGTGTGGCGCCTCATCCGTTTTGCATATGGAGGAGGAATGAACGATGCGGGAACTGTCTCTTATACACATCTCCGAGCCCACGAGACCTCTCTACATCT
>USLV01000288.1 GCA_900555705.1 uncultured Oscillospiraceae bacterium
ATGACCCGGGAGCTGTTCGGGAAAGGACTCGCGGACTGCGACGACCGGGAGGCCTATGAGGCGCTGGTTGCGCTCTGCAAGCGACGGGAGGCCGAGCGGCCCCGGATCACGGGCGACCGCAAGCTCTACTATCTCTCGGCGGAGTTTCTGATCGGCCGCCTGCTCGCAAATACCCTCATCAACCTCGGGCTGTATGAGACGGTGCGGAGCGAACTGGCCGCGGCGGGGAAGCAGCTCGCTGCGCTCGAGGAGGAGGAGCCGGAGCCGTCGCTCGGCAACGGCGGGCTCGGGCGGCTGGCCGCCTGCTTTCTGGATTCGATCGCGACGCTCGGCCTCTGCGGGGACGGCGTCGGGCTGAACTACCATTTCGGCCTCTTCCGCCAGACCTTCGAGGACCGGCAGCAGCGGGAGCTGCCGAACCCGTGGCTGTCCGGCTCCGGCTGGCTGCGGGACAGCGGGGTGCGGTTTTCGGTGCCGTTTGGACGGGGGACGCTGACCAGCGTGCTGTATGACCTCGAGGTGGTCGGCTTTGAAAACGGCCGCAACCGGCTGCGTCTGTTCGATCTCGAGACGGTGGACGAGGGGCTGGTCGGGGAGGGGATCGCGTTCGACAAGACCGACATCGCCCGCAACCTGACTCTGTTCCTCTATCCGGACGACAGCGGCCGGGACGGCCGCCTGCTGCGCATCTACCAGCAGTATTTCCTCGTCTCGAGCGCGGCGCAGCTCATCCTCCGGGAGCTGAAGGAGGCGGGCCATCCGCTGCGCGAGCTCTATCGCCACGCCGTCATCCAGATCAACGACACCCACCCGTCGATGGTGATCCCGGAGCTGATCCGGCTGTTGCTGGCGGAGGGACTGGGGATGGATGAGGCGGTCTCGGTTGTCTCCCGCACCTGCGCCTATACCAATCATACGATCCTCGCGGAAGCGCTGGAAACCTGGCCGCTCGACTATCTCGAGGAGGCGGTGCCGCAGCTCGTGCCGATCATTCGGGAGCTCGACCGCCGCGTCCGGGCGCGTTTCCCGGGAAATGAGGCGGTCGCGATCATCGACGGACGCGGCGTGCATATGGCGCATCTGGATATCCATTACGGCTTTTCGGTCAACGGCGTCGCCGCGCTCCACACCGAAATTCTCGAGAAAACCGAGCTGAACGCTTTCTACCGCCTCTATCCCGAGCGATTCAACAACAAGACAAACGGCGTCACCCTCCGCCGCTGGCTGATGGCGGCGAATCCCCGGCTCGCGGACTATATCACCGCGCGGATCGGGGAGGGCTGGAAACGCCGGGCGGAGGAGCTCGAGGGCCTGCTCGCCTGCCGCGGGGACGCGGCCTCGCTCGAGGAGCTGCTCGCGGTCAAGGCGGCGAACAAGCGGCGGCTGCGGGACTGCCTCGCAGCGACGGGGATCGAGGTCGATCCCGACAGCGTCTTCGACATCCAGATCAAGCGGCTGCATGAATACAAGCGCCAGCAGATGAATGCGCTGTATATCATCCACCAGTACCGCGAGATCCAGGCGGGACGGCTGCCGAAGCGGCCGGTGACGGTGATCTTCGGTGCAAAGGCCGCCCCGGCCTATGTGCTCGCGAAGGATATCATCCATCTGATCCTCTGCCTCTCGAAGCTGATCAACGAGGACCCGGCCGTGCGGCCGTGGCTCCGGGTCGTGATGGTCGAGAACTACAACGTCTCCTGGGCGGAGCGGCTGATCCCGGCCTGTGATATATCCGAGCAGATTTCGCTCGCCTCGAAGGAGGCGTCCGGCACCGGCAATATGAAGCTGATGCTCAACGGCGCGGTGACGCTCGGGACGCTGGACGGCGCGAATGTCGAGATCGCGGAGCTGGTCGGGGAGGAGAACATCTTCCTCTTCGGCAAAAAAAGCGAAGAAGTGATTCGCCTGTCCGGCGGGGGCTATAACGCCGCCGAGCAGTACCGCGATTCCTTCATCCGGCCACTGGTGGATTTCCTGCTCGAGCAGCCGCTGCGGTCGATCGGCGACCCGGAGAGCCTCGGACGGCTCTACCGCGAGCTGACCTGCCGCGATGCCTTCATGACGCTGCTCGACCTGCGGGACTATATCGAGACGAAGGGGCGCATGCTCGCGGCCTATGAGGACCGCCCCGCCTGGGCGGAGCGGATGCTGGTCAACATCGCGAAGGCGGGCTATTTCTCCTCCGACCGCACCATCGAGCAGTATAACGAGGACATCTGGAAACTGAAATAGCAGGACACCGGCGATTTCCCGAAAACGGCGCAGCTTCGGCTGCGCCGTTTTTCTGCCCCGGGCAGAAAATAACGGACAAGAACACCGCTTGATTGTTTGAAAATTTTATTAAATACCCCCCTCTTTTTTGTTGACATATTTCCTGTCTCTTATACACATCTGACGCTGCCGACGAAGCTAGAAGT
>USLV01000289.1 GCA_900555705.1 uncultured Oscillospiraceae bacterium
CCGGTTCGTTGTGAAACGAACCGGCCGTTTTTGGAGCCCTCTATCAAGAAAATACGCCTTTTACTGCTGCGCCGGAAACCGGTCGATCTTTTCGACTGCGTATTGCAGGATCAGGCGGGCGTCGGTGGTATTGACAATGCCGTTGCCGTCGACATCCCCGGCAGCCAGCTGTGCCTCGTCGAGGCGAATCTTCTCGACCGCATATTGCAGCGCCAGCCGTGCATCCGTCGTGTTGATTGTCCCGTCCCGGTTGATATCGCCGAGCAGCGGCTGCAGCGGTTTGGTGGGAGCCGTCGACGTGGGGAAAGTCACCGTGTCGGATTGGGTCGGCTGGGTCGGCGCTTCGGATTCGGTTGGGATGATATTGGATTCCGTTGTAATCGTGGGGACGGTGGTGCCGCCTTCTCGCGGATAGGCCGTGTCGCTTAGCGGCGGGTAGTCGAATACCTTGGCACCGGTTCCGGAAAAATCGCCGTTTGCCTGATGGGTCTGTTCAAAGCGGCCCGGCCCAAAGGCGGGAGCAAGCTCCTCCGCGCCGGTGAGAAAAAACTCGTGGCGCAGACCGTTCTCCTGATCGTCCCAGGTGAGGTCAACGGCATACCAGGCGCCGTCCTCCATCTGTACCAGGTTCCACATATGCGCCTCGGCGCCGTCGTCGTCCACCGCCATCCCGGTCACCAGCACACAGGGAATCCCCTCCCGCAGACAGAGCATCTGGAAGGACTTGGCGTAGCCCTCGCAGACCGAGCGGCCGTGCAGCAGTGCTCCGTAGGCCTCATGGGCATGGGGCGCTGTGAGATCATAGACAATGCGGGCGGCGAGACCGTCGTGGATGGACAGCAGCCGCTCATACCGGCTGCTCCCCTCAACTGCAAAGGAGGCGACCTCACCGCGGACGGCTGCAACCGCCCCGGCGGGATCGGTCGCATAGTCGGCGTCGGCGCGCAGATTGATCGTGATCTTCCGGATGATCCAGGTGCGTTGCTCGCCGGGAAGAGAAGAATAGGTGTAGGAGAAGGTGGTGCCTCCCGCACCAACGCCGATCCAGAACTGATAGGGGCAATCCTTAAACAGCGCGTCGAACGCGCTCTGGAATGCCATGGAAAGCGGGCGGACTGCTTCATCCCGGGCGGCATCGACCGCTGCCTGATCCGCATTTGCCGCCACCCCAAAGGTGATCGGCTCGGGTAGAGGGAGGGTGATCTCGCCGGGCTCCGTCGCGTCGGCCAGCGCCTCATAAAACACGAGGGCGAGTCCTTCAAGCTGATCGCCGTAGCGCCAATCGGTTTGCTGCGGGACAATAGCTGCGGGCGCGGCGATGGCGGGCGCAAAGCTGAGCAGCAGGCAGAGGGTGAGCAGTAACGCGCCAAAACGGGTTTGCTTCATGGAAATCCTTCCTTCCCGAATAAGACTTACCGTTTTTCCGCGACCTCGCCCTGCCGTTTATAGATGCTGTCGGCGGGGACATAGCCACGTACCATGGACAGCGGATAGACGTTGCTTCTGGGGCCGACGACGGTGCCGGGATTCAGCACGCTGCCGCAGCCAATCTCCACATGATCGCCGAGCATCGCGCCGAATTTTTTCAGCCCGGTCTCGATCCGGGTACCGTCGACCGCGACAGTGGTCAGCGTCTTGTCGCTCTTGACATTGGAGGTGATGGAACCGGCGCCCATATGTGCACAGTAGCCGAGGATCGAGTCACCGACATAGTTGTAATGCGGCACCTGCACCCGGTCAAAGAGAATGACATTTTTCAGCTCGGTGGAGTTGCCGACGACGGCGTCACAGCCGACAATCGCGTTGCCACGGAGAAAGGCGCAGTGGCGGATTTCCGCCCCCGCGCAGACGATGATCCGGTTGCCGAGAAAGGCGGAGGGGGCGACAATCGCGGTCTTGTGGATCCACACGCCCTCGTGGGGACAGTCATATTCCCCGGTCGGAAGCGAGGCGCCCAGTTCCTCTATGAAATCCCCGATCTTTCCGAGCACCTCCCACGGATAGTCATGTGCGGCGAGCAGCGGTGCGGCGATGGTGTGCTGAAGATCATAGAGAGCGTGGGTGGTGAGCTGTGAATACATCCGAATCATCCTTTCCTGTTTGTGGCAAAATTGTAACATATCCGGCGGGATTTGGCAAGCGGTTGCCGGTGCGGTTGCATTGCCGGGCGCGCCGTGCTACAATAGTTCCGATTTTGTGCGGAGGGGGC
Organism: uncultured Oscillospiraceae bacterium; assembly: GCA_900555705.1. GTDB lineage: Bacteria > Bacillota > Clostridia > Oscillospirales > Acutalibacteraceae > UMGS1858. The sequence continues at coordinate 2,210 of USLV01000289.1, forward strand.
GGGTGATATGACGGAACATCTGGAGCGGTTGGCGGCGCTGGCCGAATTGGAGCTGGCGGAGACAGATCGTGCGGCATTGGCGGCGGAGCTCGCGGATATGCTGGCGTTTGCGGCGGCTGTCCGGGACGCGGCGGGTGCGCCGGTCTGCGGGGAGGCGGATGCCCCGCCGCCGCGCGAGGATGTGGTC
>USLV01000290.1 GCA_900555705.1 uncultured Oscillospiraceae bacterium
TCCCAGGTCTGTGACGAAATCGCCGCAGCCGCCTCCTTCGACATCATCGAGAAAAACAGCACCAACGGTTTTGTCGAGCCCGCTTTCGAGAGCTGGCGTGCGGCGCATCCCACTGTCGACACTTTTCTTGTGGTCGGCGACTGCACCGATATCTGCGTCAGCCAGTTCGCGCTGACCGCCAAGGCCTATTTCAACACCCGCGACATCCCCTCCCGGATCGTGGTGCCCGCCGCGCTGGTGGATACCTTCGACGGCGACGGCCATGACGCGGCACTGTTTCACCTGTTCGCGCTCTGCTCCATGCAGCAAAACGGCGTGGAGCTCTGCCGCACGATTCTGACAGAGGCATAACACCTCTCAAAAAGGAAGGATTCGAATATGCAAGTACCCGAACGGTCGCCCTATCGGCCGGACAACCTCACCATGCTGACGGATTTCTATGAGATCACGATGGCCAACGGCTTCCTCGAGGAGGGCCGGGGCGATACGGTGGTCTATTTCGATATGTTTTTCCGCCGGATTCCGGACGGCGGCGGCTTCGCCATTATGGCCGGGATCGAGCAGCTGATCGACTATCTCCGCGGCCTCTCCTTCTCGGCGGCGGACATCGCCTATCTGCGGGACAAGCGCCTGTTCAGCGAGTCCTTTCTCGCCTACCTCGAGAATTTTCGCTTTTGCTGCGACGTCTGGGCGGTGCCGGAGGGTACCCCTATCTTCCCGCATGAGCCGGTCGTGACGGTACGCGGCCCGGTGATCCAGGCGCAGTTTATCGAGACCATGCTGCTGCTCACCATCAACCACCAGTCGCTGATCGCAACCAAGGCGAACCGCATCGTCCGTGCCGCACAGGGGCGCGCGGTGATGGAGTTCGGTTCCCGCCGGGCCCAGGGGTATGACGGCGCGGTGTTCGGCGCCCGCGCCGCCTATATCGGCGGCTGCGACGGCACCGCCTGCGCGCTGGCCGACCGCGACTACGGCATTCCCGCGCTCGGCACGATGGCCCACAGCTGGGTGCAGCTTTTTGACAGCGAGCTGGAGGCCTTCCGGGCCTATGCCCGCCGCTATCCCGATTCCTGCACCCTTCTGGTCGATACCTACAGCACGCTGAAATCCGGTGTCCCGAACGCCATCCGGGCATTTAACGAAATCCTCGTTCCCGCCGGGCACCGCCCGCGAGGTATCCGCATCGATTCCGGCGATATCACCTATCTCAGCAAGAAAGCGCGCCGGATGCTGGACGAGGCCGGGTTCGAAGATTGCCAAATCACTGCTTCCAACTCCCTCGATGAATATATCATCCGGGATATGATCCAGCAGCAGGCCTGTGTCGACAGCTTCGGCGTCGGCGAGCGGCTGATCACCGCCGCCAGCGATCCCGTCTTCGGCGGGGTCTATAAGCTCGCGGCGGTCGAGGAGGAAGGCCGAATCGTCCCCCGTATCAAGGTCAGCGAAAACGTTTCCAAGATCACCAATCCCTGCTTCAAGCAGCTCTGGCGGCTGTATGACCGGGAGAGCGGCAAAGCGATCGCCGATGTCCTGACACTCCGCGAGGAGACTATCGACGACACAAAGCCCTATGTCCTCTTCGATCCCGAGCACATCTGGAAGCGCAAGACAGTGGAGAATTTCCGCGCCGTCCCGCTGCAACAGCAGATTTTTGCGGCAGGAGAATGCGTCTATCAATCCCCGCCGCTCGACGAGATTCGCCGCCGCTGCGGGGAGCGGGTTGCCACCCTGTGGGATGAGGTGCTGCGATTCGAGAATCCGCACCAGTATTATGTCGATCTGTCGCAGCCGCTTTGGGACGAAAAACAGCGGCTGCTGTCGGAATACACCCAATAAAGAAAAAACTGCGGAATTTGTTTTTGGGATATTCATACGGCGTTCATATTTTTCCGATAAAATTCTGCATGTATTATTGGAGGAGGATGCGGTATGCCCAAGCTGATTTATGTATACGGTGACGACAGTCGATTGCTGGACACGCTGATGCAGTCGCTGCGCAACAGCGGCTATTCCCTCGAGTATACAAATATCAGCGAGGAGCTGAGCTCCGGCAACATCGCGGCGGATATCGCCCTTGTTTGTAAGCCGGTCTCCCCGAGCACCCGTCTGACGATCGGCGGTGTGACGTTGGATCTCGACAATTTCTCCGCCTTTGACCAGACCGGCGCAGAGATTCATTTCACACCGACGGAATTTTCGATGCTGTCCTATCTGATGAAGAATGCCGCGCGCGCCGTGCCGCGCAGCGAGCTGCTCCCCTCGGTCTGGGGCTTTGAGAACGATTCCAGCACCCGCGTCGCGGACGACACCGTCAAGCGACTGCGCAAAAAGCTCGTGCATACCGGCCCTGTCTCTTATACACATCTGACGCTGCCGACGAAGCTAGAAG
>USLV01000291.1 GCA_900555705.1 uncultured Oscillospiraceae bacterium
AGCGTCAGATGTGTATAAGAGACAGCTTCAAAGGCTTGCCCACGACGATGACCGAAACGTCCTCCCGTGCGATATATTGTGTCAGGTAGCGCTCCAACTCGCGTGTTTCGACCGTGGCGAGCCCCCCTGCGATGAGTTGCAGGGGGTCGCTTACGGCGATTCCCGTGCGGCGCGTACCGTAGTCTATGGCGATGATCCGGCCCATCAGCAGGTGCGGTCTGGATGACGACGAATCGCTGCCGGCCGTCCGGCCGAAAGCACGGCAGCTCTCCGGCGGAGGCTGCCATACTCCGTTCTCTCGCGGCGATTCATATCAGAGGTTCAGTTTCCGGAAGAGTTTACGGTAGGAGACCTCGTCGTCCACCATGCGGTAGAGGTCGTCGATCGCCACGCGCTCCTGCTGCATCGTGTCGCGGTCACGCACCGTGACGCAGCCGTCGGTCTCGCTGTCGAAATCATAGGTGATGCAGAACGGCGTGCCGATCTCGTCCTCACGGCGATAGCGCTTGCCGATCGAACCGGCATCGTCGAAGTCCACCATGAAGCTCTTCGCCAATTCGGCATGCACGGCGAGCGCCCGCTCGCTCAGCTTCTTGGAGAGCGGCAGAACCGCAGCCTTGAAGGGAGCGAGCGCCGGGTGCAGCCGCAGCACCACGCGGGTATCCTTCTCATCGATCTGCTCCTCGTCATAGGCGTCGCAGAGGAACGCCAGCACCACGCGGTCGGCGCCGAGCGACGGCTCGATGACATAGGGAATATACTTTTCGCCGGACTCCTGATCGAAATATTCGAGCTTCTGGCCGGACTGGTTGCTGTGCTGGGTCAGATCGAAGTCCGTCCGGTCGGCGATGCCCCAGAGCTCGCCCCAGCCGAACGGGAACAGGAACTCGAAATCGGTCGTCGCCTTGGAGTAGTGGGAGAGCTCCTCCTGCTCGTGGTCGCGCAGCCGGAGATTCTCCTCCGCAATCCCCATGTGCAGCAGCCAGTTTTTGCAGAACTCCTTCCAATAGGCAAACCATTCGAGGTCGGTTCCGGGCTTGCAGAAGAACTCCATCTCCATCTGCTCGAACTCGCGGGTGCGGAAGGTGAAGTTGCCGGGCGTGATCTCATTGCGGAAGCTCTTGCCGATCTGCGCGACGCCGAACGGTATCTTTTTGCGCGCCGCCCGCTGGATGTTCGAGAAGTTGACGAAAATGCCCTGCGCCGTCTCGGGACGGAGATAGAGCTCATTCTTCGCGTCCTCGGTCACGCCCTGGAAGGTCTTGAACATGAGGTTGAAGGTGCGGATATCCGTGAAGTTATGCGCGCCGCAGTCCGGGCAGCAGATGTTCTGCTCGTCGATATAGGCCTTCATCTTCTCAAAGCTCCAGCCCGCGGGGTTCGCGCCGGTGTCCTCGATCAGCTTGTCGGCGCGGTGGCGCGTCTTGCAGCTCTTGCAGTCCATCAGCGGATCGGAGAAGTTGCCGACATGCCCCGATGCCACCCAGACCTGCGGGTTCATCAGGATCGCACTGTCCAGCCCTACGTTATAGGGACTCTCCTGCACGAACTTCTTCCACCACGCGCGCTTGACATTGTTTTTCAGCTCCACGCCGAGCGGGCCGTAGTCCCAGGTGTTGGCAAGGCCGCCGTAGATATCCGAGCCGGGGAACACAAAGCCCCGCCCCTTGCAAAGCGCCACGATTTTGTCCATCGTCTTTTCCGTATTCCGCATCGTTATGACCATCCCTTTCTTGCAATAAACCGGGAAATGCTATCTGTAATAGTGTAATATGAATCCCCGCGATTGTCAATGACTTCTGCCGCTTTGACACGTATAGAATCGTATATATTCGGCAAAATATTCCAAAAAGTATAATAAGGGGTAGTTTTTCGGACGTCCTCCTGCGCTTTTGGACTTGCCAACCGGACCGCGAGGCTGTATACTATAGGACAGAAAGCGACGGGGAGGTTTCGATATGAAACGACAGGGTTATATCTCCTGGGACGAATTTTTCATGGGGGTTGCGATGCTCGCGGCCCAGCGCAGCAAGGATCCCAACACGCAGGTCGGTGCCTGCATCGTGAGCGGCGAAGGAGACCCCGGCGGCGAAAACGTCATCCTCTCGACCGGCTATAACGGGTTTCCGCTCGGCTGCTCGGACGACGACTTTCCCTGGGCGCGCGAGGGCGAACGCAACGACACCAAATACCCGTATGTCGTCCACGCCGAGCTCAACGCCATCCTCAATGCGCGCGGCAAATCCCTGCGCGGCGCGCGGATCTATGTCGACCTCTTCCCCTGCAACGAATGCGCCAAGGCGATTATTCAGTCTGGCATCCGGGAAGTTGTCTATCCTGTCTCTTATACACATCTCCGAGCCCACGAGACCTCTCTACATCTCGT
>USLV01000292.1 GCA_900555705.1 uncultured Oscillospiraceae bacterium
GGGCTCGGAGATGTGTATAAGAGACAGCATACAGACCGCGGTGAGCCGAAACCATACAGCAACAGAACACCGCCGGCGCCATGATAAGCATGGCGTAGAGGTTGTCCGGATTGCCGACAAACTGCGGATAGAGGAACGCCGCGATTACCATCGCCAGCATGCCGACCGTTCCGGTCAGCAAAAACGCCCGATTGGCCACGCGATAGATCACCCGGACATCCCGATAGCGTCCGAGCGCCACCCGCTCGGACACCATGCGAGAAACCGCGACCGGCAGTCCGGCGATGGCAATGACATAGATCGGCGTATAGATCTCATAGGCCGTGCTGAAATAACCGAAGGCCACCATACCGCCGAACTGCTGCAGCGGGATTTTGAAAAGTGCCCCGATAATTTTCACCAGAATCGCCGCGCCGGACAGGATCAGCGCGCCTTGCAGAAAGCTCTGTTTTTTTGCTTTGCCCACTTTTCTATTCCGTCCTCTCCTGCTCCGCCGCCCGGCGGTGCGTCTGGTTTTCTGCTGGAAGCGCAGCGACAATCGACCGGACAAGCCATCGGAAGCTCTCTCCCGCGCGACCCGCGGCCAGATTGACATCCTCGTCGCTGAGCACCAGTCCCTCTGCCGTTCCGGCGGCGGGATTGGTGATGCAGGAGATGCCGAGCACCTCCATCCCGCACTGCGCGGCCGCAATCACCTCCGGCACTGTGGACATCCCCACTGCGTCCGCGCCGAGCAGCCGCAGCGCCCGCACCTCCGCCGGGGTCTCAAACTGCGGCCCCGGCATAAAGGCATAGACCCCCTCCCGGAGCATCACACCCTCCTGCTCGGCACAGCGGCGCGCCAGCTCCCGCAGCGACGGTGTATAGGCCGCCGACATGTCGAAAAATCGCGAACCGAACATCGGCGGTACTGTTCCTCTTGCCGGGCTGTCCGAAAAAAACTTCAGATGATCGCTGATCAGCATCAGCTCCCCGACGGCAAAATCCGGATTGACGCCTCCGGCGGCGTTGGTGATAATCAGGCGGCGAATACCGAGCAGGTGCATCACCCGCACATAATACGCCGTATCTGCAAAGCTGTGGCCCTCATAGTAGTGAAACCGGCCGGACATCACAAACACCGGCCGTCCCGCCAGCCTGCCGATCACCAGGCGTCCGGCATGGGTCGGCACGGTCGGTCGCGGGAAATGCGGAATATCGGTATAGGCGAGCTCCCGTCGATCGGTCATTTCCTCTGTGAGACAACCAAGGCCGGAGCCCAGCACAATGCAGAGCTCCGGTCGTATCGTCAGCCTCCCGGCAATATAGGCGGCGCTTTCCCGGAAAGCCGCCTCCGAGGGAGCGGCGATCACGGGATACGGGCGCCGCACTTTTTGCAGTACAGCGAGTCCTCAGTATTCAGCACGCCACAGTCCGGGCAGCGCACTGCATTCTTATAGCGCACAATCTTGTCGCGCAGCTTCTCCAACCCGGCGTTCAGCTCATCCACCCGCTCAACACAGGCATCGACCATCTCCGAGATATCCTCGCCGCTCTTGCGGCCGTCATAGACGAGGCGGCCGAGCCCCTCAAGCGTCGCGGCGATATCCTTCTCGGTCTGCGCCGCCTCCATTTTCAGCCGGGTCACCTCCACCAGCTCGCCGGTCTTTTTCCCGGCGGCCTCGCCGAGATCCTTTACCTTGCACAGAATATCCTCAAACGTCGTCATAACGGCACACCTTTCCTTTCCGTTCATACTCAAAGGTATTATACTCCCGGAGCCAGAATTATGCAACGATATTTTGCAAAACCCGCCTCAGCCAAGAAATTCCCGCAGGATCGAGTCCGGTGGCACAACTGAAACCGACAGCTGTTCAAAGCCCTCAAGCGCCCGGCAGAGCCGCCGGGCGGTCTCCGCATGCGGGTGAGACGCCGGAACCTCCCGCAGAAGCGGCAGCAGCTCCCCCGCAAAAACACAGGGCTCATAGGCGTGGGTGGTGTCGATGACGGCGTCTACCTCGTCGGTATGGGGGAACAGATAGGCCATCTCCCCGCGCATCACCGACGGCCACATCGCGAGCGTCTCTGCGGGCGAACTGTTCCGAAATCGCTCGTCGCGGAGCAACCGCCGCACCAGCCGGATATCCCGCCGCGCCAGGCACTTTTCGCCGTCTTCCAGAATCGGTGACAGCGTATTGATGAATACCCGCCGCAGATTCTCCTGCGGCAGCAGCTCCGAAAAGATCGGATGCAGTGCATGGATCCCCTCAAAGATCACCACCGCCCGATCGGACAACCGCAGCTCGCGGGTCTCCTCGTCCGGCCGCCCCGCCTCAAAATTGTAACGCGGCAGCGCCGTCACCCCGTCTCGGACCAACGCCCGCATGCAGGCGGCCAGCC
>USLV01000293.1 GCA_900555705.1 uncultured Oscillospiraceae bacterium
TCTCCGGCCTGATCGCCAAGGAGAACGTCGTCGCCACCGCGCGCGAAAACGCGACCCGGCTTCAGGAGAAGCTGGCGCTGCTCGACCAGAGCATGGATGCGCTTCGTTAAATCGATATAGCATGATAAAACCGCCGGGTGATCCCCGGCGGTTTTGCTGTGTTTTGATTCATACACTGTTGAGCAGGAAGAATCCGAGATTGAGATAAGCCGCGAACAGCGTCCAGAGCAGATAGGGCACCATCAGCCAATAGGCCGCGGGACGAAGATACTTGAAGCCCGCCATCGTGAGGGTAATCAGCGCGATGAGCAGAAGAATCCAGAAAAAGGCGAACAGCCGCCATTCCAGCCGGAAGAAAAAGAGCGGCCAGAGCGCGTTTACCGCGAGCTGTGCGAAATAGAACCGGAGTGAGACGGCTCGGTCATAGCTGCCGGTGTCCCAGACAAGGGTGGCCGCGACCGCCATCAGGATATAGAGCACCACCCAGACCGGCAGAAACACCGCGGCCGGCGGCGCCAGTGGCGGCGCCTTCAGCGTTTCATAGGTTTCGAATCCACCGGGAAGACTCCCGAGAAAACCGGCCCCCAGGGTCACGATCAGGAAAAAGAGCAGCGCCCGGACGTCCAGACGCGGATGTTTGGCTGCCACCGCCATCTTGCAACCGCCTCCTCATATGGAATACCCTATAGTATGCGGCGGGACGGGGCATTTATGATACGATTTATGTGGCGGGGATGTCCCGCACCGCGCCGATAAAGAGCGGCAGGTTGGTTTCGCCATCGAGGATCATATAGAGGAACGGCCGGTCGAGGATCACGGTCCGATCGAACAATGCCGCGGCCTCGTCCTTCATTTCGACCGAGGTGACGGCACCGGCTCTGGTGCCCCGCTCATCGACCGAGATATAGGTTTTGTGCAGCACATTGCCGATGAAAATATTGCCGCGGGAGGAGACGGCCATCCTCGAGAAATCGGCCGCCGCGCTGTCGAAGGCGGTCGGCATGCCCATCGCGGCGAGCAGCTTGTTCATCTGCAGCTCATACTCACACTGGAACTTCGGCATAACTGTCTCCACGCTGACGGCCGCGGCGTTTTGCAGGGTGTCCAGCAATCCGTCGGCCGTCAGTCCCGCGATGTATTCGTCGAGGCCGATCCCCTCGTTCGGCAGCAGCGCGGCAAAGCGATAGTGGCCATCCTTATAATTCTTGATAAAACCGGTCGCCCGGCCGTCGTCGAGAAACCGGCTCTCTGCGGCGTGCATCCTCTCGACGGTTCGCTGCTCACCGGTTGCGGCGGTGAATACACCTTCGGAGATATCCGTCTTCTTATAAACCGTCTCCCATTCTGCGTCGAAGACCAGCGCGTTGATCAGATACAGCACGGCATTGGGATCGATCTCCTCCAGAATCCGATCGATCATCCCGTCGGTGTGCTGTTCCACCCAGCGGTTGACATCCCGCAGCGTGCCGTCGTCGAAGGGGGCGCGGTAGATCTGCGCCCCGTAATAGTCGGCGTTGGTCTGCAAAAACGAGGGCTCCACCCGCAGCCGATTTTCGTCGTCCCGGAACCAGATGGAATTGGCGATCGCCGCTTCGGACGAAAGAGAACCGGCATAGGAACCGAGATAGGCGTTCAGCTCCTCCAACGAAAGTCCCCCGCCGAGCAGCGTCTCCATTTCCTCGCGTGTCTGTCCGACTGCGCCACCGGCGGTCATCGCCAGCGCAAGCTGAGCAGAGAGAGGGGAGAGGAGCAGATTTTCCTCCCGGCTTTCAGACGCGGCGGCGCGGAACAGCGAAACCGCCCATGTCATCTCGGCACGTTGAAACGCCTCGTCCACTGTTTTTTGGGAAACAGGCGTCGGCGTGATACCATCCATCAGGTCACCTGTCGATACAGACTCAGTCGGGGCGGATGGTTGTGAACCGGGTGTGGGCGCGGGCAAGCTACGGACACAGCCGCTCAGCCCGAGCAGCAGCGCGCAGCACAGCGCAGCGCCGCTTCGAATCCGCTTTTTCATCATCATTCCTCCTGTCTATACTTCGTCTGTGGCGGTTACGGCGACGGTCTCGAGAATGGCCATCGCCGCCTCGCCGTGCGTCGCCCACCAGGTGTCGACACCCTCGTTCAGCACAACACAGTAATCCGGCGCATCGATCAGGCGGATATAGCTCCAGACATTGTCCTCACTGTCATAGGTGCCCTTGCAGGCCTCGTAGGCGCCGAGCCGGAGCTCCTCCTGGAAAAGGCCGGTACCGCAGACGAGGAAGGGCTGGTCGCGGTGCTGCACCAGAATGCCGCCCTCCGTCTGCCCGGTCGGGCGAAAGCGGATGCCGAAAGCGGAACCGTCGTCGGCGTCCACCCTCTCATAGTCCCAGC
>USLV01000294.1 GCA_900555705.1 uncultured Oscillospiraceae bacterium
TACGAGATGTAGAGAGGTCTCGTGGGCTCGGAGATGTGTATAAGAGACAGGCCGGGGACCTGCGGCGCGAACGGCTTCCGCTCGCCGGAGGCGCTTCTCTACTGGCTGGAGGACAACCGGCCGCCGGAGGAGCCGGTGCTGTCCCACGGGGATTTCTGTCTGCCGAATCTGCTGCTTCACGGGGATACGCTCGCGGGGTATATTGACCTCGGCCGGGCGGGGCTTGCGGACAGGTGGCAGGACATCGCCCTGTGCTACCGGAGTCTGCTGCACAATTATGACGGGACCTACAGCGGCGTCTCCCACGCGGGCTGGCATCCCGGAATGCTTTTTGAAGCACTGGGGCTGCGGCCGGACTGGGATCGGATTCGCTATTATATTTTGTTGGACGAGCTGTTCTGAAGAGGTGGGACGATGGAATTTTCAATGAAAGTGGTGGCGCGGATCCGCTCGGATTTCCCGACGAAATTCGGCATTCCCCGCCAGAGCGGGCTGGCGGACAGTCTGCGGGCGACGGTGGTGTTTGAACCGCCCTACCGCAATCCCGACGCCCTGCGCGGGCTGGAGGGTTTTTCCCATATCTGGCTGATCTGGGCCTTTTCCGAAGCGGTGCGGTCGGATTGGTCCCCGACGGTACGGCCGCCGCGTCTCGGTGGCAACCGGCGGCTTGGCGTGTTCGCGACCCGCTCACCCTTCCGGCCGAATCCACTCGGCCTCTCCTGTGTCCGGCTGGAGGGGATCGGGCAGGATCCGGTGCTCGGCCCTGTGCTGCATGTCGCCGGGGCCGACCTGATGGACGGCACACCGATTTTCGACATCAAGCCCTATCTGCCCTATGCGGACAGCCGACCGGAGGCGGTCGGCGGCTTTGCGGCGGAGCCGCCGGAGGCCATGCTTTCGGTGGACTGCCCGGCGGCACTGCTGGAGCGGCTGCCGGAGGCGCGGCGTGCGGGCCTGCTCGAGGTGCTGGCGCAGGACCCGCGGCCGCGATATCAGCAGGAACCGGAACGGGTGTATGGCTTTGGCTTTGCGGGCTGTGAGGTTCGTTTCACAGTGGACGGGGACCGGCTGACCGTTCGGGACATTGTCCGGGCGGATGGATTACCAGCCGTAGCCGCCGGTCACAGGGTCGAGAAACAGCCCGATGCGGGGCGGCGTCGCGGTGAATACGACAAAGCAGAGCAGCAGAATCGCCATGCCGAGCCAGCCGAGGCAAACCGCACGGACGGAACAGAACCGGCCGGTTGAGAGGCGGCGGGCGCTGTAGCTATAGGCGGCCAGCACACCGGCGATAAAGACGAGGATGTCGAGCGGCAGCCAGTTGCGGCCGAGGATCCCGGCATACGTATAAAAGCCGGCGGTGATGACCCCCATGCCGATCAGCACCGACAGCGTTTTGACCGGCAGAAAGCCGGGGGTACGGAAGCCGTAGCGCGCGTATTCCAGGATGGCGAACAGAAGGAATGGCGTGAACAGCAGCTTGAGATGTTCCCAGGTACTCTCGTTTACAGCGCAGAACAGTCCGACCGCGGGCAGACAGCCCGACCAGGCATAGACAAAATGCAGCAGACAACCCGCTGCCGTGGTGAAGATGGCACCGGCGATCTGCCAGCGTTTGATCGACATGGATGATACCCCCTTTTTGCCATGAATATGCGCCCGGACGGGCGATCGTGAAGAAAATTTTGGATGAAAAGGATATAGAGATATGAAGGATATGAAACACCGCAACGGCCGGTTTTCCTCGCAGCTGGGATTTGTGATTGCCTGTGTCGGCTCTGCCGTCGGGCTTGGTAACATCTGGATGTTTCCCTATCGCCTTGGGAAATACGGCGGCGCCGCATTTATGATTCCCTATCTGCTGTTTGTATTCCTGTTCGGCTGGGTGGGGTTATCGGCCGAGTTCGCCATCGGCCGCCGCGCGCGGACAGGCACACTCGGGGCCTACCGCTATTGCTTTGCCGAACGGGGCAGACCGGGGCTCGGCAGGGTGGCCGGCTGGATTCCGCTGCTCGGCTCGCTCGGCATCGCGATCGGCTATGCGATTATCCTCGGCTGGGTGCTGCGCGCCTGCGCGGGCGTCGTGACCGGCGAGCTGCTGACGGCGGATGCGGCGGCTTATTTCGCGGAGGCGACCGGCGCGTTTGGCAGTGTCCCGTGGCATTTCGCGGTGGTCGCGATCGTGGCGGTGATCCTGATGACCGGCGTAACCCGGGGAATCGAGCGGGTGAGCAAGGTGCTGATGCCGCTGTTCTTTCTGCTGTTCCTGATCCTCGCGGTGCGGGTAGCCTTTCTGCCGGGAGCCGACGCGGGCTATCGCTTTCTGTTCAAGCCGGAGTGGTCGGCACTGCTGCGCGTGGACACCTGGGTGATGGC
>USLV01000295.1 GCA_900555705.1 uncultured Oscillospiraceae bacterium
TTTCTGTGGGTATCGCCGACTATGACCGGATTGTCGACTGCCGGAATGTCCGGCCTGGTGATGCGCTGATCGGCGTCGCCTCGAGCGGCGTGCATTCCAACGGCTTTTCGCTGGTGCGCAAGGTATTCGATGTGTCGGAGAAAACGCTTTCGGTGTACTATGATGAGCTCGGCTCGACGCTGGGCGAGGCGCTGCTGACGCCGACCAAAATTTATGTCAAGGCGCTCGGCGCGCTGATGTCCAGGATTGCGGTGCACGGCATTTCGCATATCACCGGCGGCGGCTACTATGAGAATATTCCCCGGATGCTGCCGGAGGGGGTCTGCGCTTCGATCGAAAAGGCGAAGGTGCCGGTGCTGCCGATCTTCGAGCTGATCCAAAAGGTAGGGAATATCCCGGAGCGGGATATGTTCAACACCTTCAATATGGGTACTGGCCTCTGCATCGCGGTGGCGCCGGAGGAGGCGGACGAGGCGGTTCGCCTCCTGACCGAGGCCGGGGAGACGGCAGTACTGCTCGGCGAGGTCAAGGCTGGCGAAACGGGAGTGACGCTATGGTGAGTCGGGAGACCCGGATTGCCGTTCTGGTTTCCGGCGGCGGCACCAACCTGCAGGCGCTGCTGGATGCCGAGGCATCCGGCGCGCTCGGCGGCGGTCGGATTGTGCGCGTGATCTCCTCAAAGCCCGGCGTCTATGCGCTGGAGCGGGCCGCGAAGTGCGGGGTGGAAACCGACGTTGTGGAGCGCAGGCGCTATGAGACGCCGGAGGCGTTCGAACAGGCGCTACTCGAGTCGCTTGAGGCGTGCGAAGCCGAGCTGATTGTGCTGGCCGGTTTTCTCAGCATTCTCGGCCCGTCGGTGATTGCGCGGTATGCCGACCGGATTATCAACGTACATCCTGCTCTGATTCCGAGCTTCTGCGGAAAGGGCTATTATGGCCTCAAGGTACACGAGGCCGCCCTCGCCTATGGGGTCAAGTTGACCGGGGCGACGGTGCATTTTGTCAATGAGATTCCCGACGGCGGTGCCATTATTTTGCAGCGTTCAGTGGAGATTCACCCGACGGATACGGCGGAGGTGCTGCAGCGCCGCGTGATGGAGGAGGCGGAATGGCAGCTGCTGCCGCGTGCGGTGGCGCTTTTCTGCGAGGGAAGGCTGTCGGTGGAGCAGAATATTTGCCATATCAAGGAGGACTGACCGTGACTGTTCAGAATCTGTCGTCCGCGCTCAGCGCGACGACCTATCCCGGCCGGGGGATCGTGCTTGGCAAAAGTGCGGACGGCCGCCAGGCGGTGATTGCCTATTTCATCATGGGGCGCAGCGAAAACAGCCGGAACCGCATCTTTGTCGCCGAGGGCGATGGGCTGCGGACACAGGCTTTCGATGAGAGCAAAATGGAGGATCCGTCGCTGATCATCTATGCGCCGGTGCGTGTGCTCGGCGATGTCACCATCGTGACCAACGGCGACCAGACCGACACGATCTATGACGGGCTGGCGCTCGGCGGCACCTTTGAGAGCAGCCTGCGCACCCGTACCTTTGAGCCGGACGGACCGAATTATACGCCGCGTATTTCCGGTGTTGTGGAGCCGTCACTTGACCGTTATCGCCTCTCGATTCTTAAGTCCGCAGACGGTGATCCCGCCTCCGATCGGCGTTATTTCTTCGAATATACGCATCCGACCGCCGGAATCGGCCATTTTATCCATACCTACCGTGAGGATGGCAGCCCGCTTCCCTCGTTTGAGGGGGAGCCGGTGCCGGTTGCGATCGAGGGGGATATCGACGCGTTTACCGCGACCGTCTGGAACAGTCTGGATGCCGACAACAAGGTGTCGCTGTTCACCCGGTTTATCGATCTCGAAACCGGTGCGGCCGAGACGCGTATTGTCAACAAACATCAGGCGTAATCGCCGTGAGAGGAGTGCAAGAGCATGGCAAATGAACTGTTGCTGAAATACGGCTGTAACCCGAATCAGAAGCCTTCGAGAATTTTCATGCAGGACGGCAAAGATCTTCCTGTTGAGGTTCTCAACGGCAAACCCGGTTACATCAACTTTCTTGATGCATTTAACTCATGGCAGCTCGTAAAGGAACTCAAAGCGGCAACAGGTCTTCCTGCAGCTGCATCATTCAAGCATGTAAGTCCTGCCGGTGCGGCAGTTGCAACTGAGCTTTCTGACACACTCAAGAAAATCTACTTTGTAGATGACCTTGAGCTTTCTCCGATTGCAAGCGCATATGCAATGGCAAGAGGTGCAGACAGAATGTCGTCATACGGTGACTGGGTGGCTCTTTCCGATACTTGCGATGTTCAGACTGCAATCCTCCTCAAGAGAGAGGTTTCTGACGGTATTATCTGTCTCTTATACACATC
>USLV01000296.1 GCA_900555705.1 uncultured Oscillospiraceae bacterium
CTTCTGGATGTGGATCATCGCCTTCCTCGGCATGGCCACGATCTACGCGGAAGCGACGCTCGCCCAGGAGACCCGCATCGTCGAAAAGGACGGCAACGTCAAGGGCGGTCCTGTCTACTACATTACGACAGCCTTCAAGGGGAAATTCGGCAAGTTTCTCGCGGGCTTCTTCGCCGTCGCCATCATTCTGGCGCTCGGCTGTATGGGCAATATGGTGCAGTCCAATTCGATCGGCGCCGCCATGGAGACGGCGTTCCATGTGCCGCCCATTGTGATCGGTCTTGTTGTCGCCGCCATCGCGGGCTTCATTTTTGTCGGCGGCGTCAAGCGCATCGCCTCGGTCACGGAAAAGGTCGTACCGATCATGGCGCTGCTCTATATCGGCGGCTGCCTCATCATTCTCGTCCTCAACCACGCGGCGCTGCCCGCCTGCTTCCAGCAGATTTTCGTGCTGGCGTTTGCGCCGCAGTCGATTGCGGGCGGCGTTATCGGCGTGACGGTGCAAAAGGCGATGCGCTACGGCGTGGCGCGCGGTCTGTTCTCCAACGAGGCCGGTATGGGCTCGACGCCGCACGCGCACGCCATCGCCAAGGTGAAGCGGCCGCAGGATCAGGGGATCATCGCCATGACCGGTGTCTTTATCGACACCTTCATCATCCTGACCCTGACCGCATTGGTCATCCTCTCCTCCGGCGCGCTACAGGCCGCCGGAGACAACCACGCGACCATGGCGCAGTATGCGTTTTCCCGGGCCTTCGGCGAATTCGGAAACATCTTCATTGCGGTCTGTATGCTCTTCTTCGCCTTCTCGACCATTGTCGGCTGGTATTTCTTCGGCGAAATCAATGTCAAGGCGTTGTTCGGCAAAAAGACTGTGCCGGTCTATGCGGTCATGGTGATGGTATTCGTTGCGGTCGGCTCGGCGCTGAAGGTGGACCTCGTCTGGAGCCTCTCGGATCTGTTCAACGGACTGATGGTGATCCCGAACCTGATCGCCCTGCTCGCGCTGAGCGGGCTGGTTGTGCGGATGACGCGGGAGGGAGTCGCGGTCTCCCCCGCGCCGCTGAAGGAATCCGCCGCACCCGAGGCGGATACTGAGCGAATCCTCTGAGGAGCTGTCGACCAATGGCCATTTTGATCTATATCATCGCCGGACTGGGCGCCGGTGTCGGGACAGGACTGGCCGGCCTCTCGGCCGCAGCCGTCATCTCTCCGATGCTGATCTCCTTTCTCGGCTTTTCCGCCTATGAGGCGGTGGCGATTGCGCTGGCTTCGGATGTGCTCGCTTCCGCGGTTTCCGCCTGTACCTATGCCCGGCACCGGCATCTCGACATCCGCAACGGCCTCGTCATGCTGGCGGCGGTGCTGGTCTTCACGATGGTTGGCAGCTACGCCGCCTCGCTGCTGCCCAACAGCGCTATGGGCGGTTTCTCGGTTTTCATGACCTTTCTGCTCGGTCTGAAGTTCCTCTTTCGTCCCGTGATGACGACGAAAGAGGGCGCGCCTCAGAAAAGCCTGCGGCAGCGGGTGGTGCAGTCGCTTGTCTGTGGCTGTCTGATCGGTTTTATCTGCGGCTTTGTCGGCGCGGGCGGCGGCATGATGCTGCTGCTCATCCTGACCGGCGTGTTGGGCTATTCTCTCAAAACCGCGGTTGGCACCAGTGTGTTTATCATGACCTTCACCGCGCTGACCGGCGCTGTTTCGCATATGGCCATCGACGGCCTGCCGGATTTGACGGCGCTCATCGTCTGCATCGTCGCCACCCTCGTTGGCGCGCAGGTTTCCGCCCTCTTTGCCAACAAAGCGGATCAGAAAACGCTCAATCGGGTGACCGGCGCGGTGCTGACTGTACTCGGGCTGGGGATGATTTTGATACACTTCTTCGGGGACTAACAATTGGCACAAAAGCGGAGAGGCGGATGTCAGGTGTGCACCTGACATCCGCCTCCCTTTGTTATGTCGTCTGTTCATGTACCGGCGCGCCTTGCTGCATCGCCTCATGCTCCCGCCGCAGCTCGGTATAGAGGGCGGGCGGCGTCCAATGCCGGTTGGTCTCGGTCAGCACCGCCTTGCAGTCGATTCGGCCGACGCCGCCTTTCCGCAGCGCCGCCAAAAGCTGATCCATCCGACTGCTGGTCAGACCCGCCATCACGAGCATCTCCCCCGGCAGCTCCTCCCCGTCAAAGGGCGCATCCGAGGAATCCTCCACACCGGCCAGCGCCCCGAGTGTCTGCGCATAGTACGCCCGCTCCACTGCCTTCACACGGAACCGCAGCGGCAGCAACGCCCGCCGCATCTTCGAAAGGCGCTCCGGCTCAAAATGAAACAGCAGTCCCAGTTCCCGCATCCTTCATTCCTCCTCCCTA
>USLV01000297.1 GCA_900555705.1 uncultured Oscillospiraceae bacterium
GGCAGCGTCAGATGTGTATAAGAGACAGGGTACAGGGGATGCCGCTGTCGTTCGGCAGCCGGCGTGGATTGAACCAGCAGGTGTCGAGCCCCGCTGTATGGCCGCCTGCCATATCGCTGGTCAGCGAATCGCCGATGACCAGCGCATCGGCTGGACGGAAGCCGGGAATGTGCGCTGCGACATAGTCGAAGAAGGCTTTTTCCGGCTTCTGGCAACCGATACATTCTGAAATGAAGGCGTCCTCGAAGAGCGGCATGATCTCTGATCGGGCGAATCGCGCGGTCTGCGAAGCTTTCAGTCCGTTGGTGATGATGTAGAGCCGCCGGTCGGCCGCCAGCGTCCGGCAGGCCTCAGCTGCGTGTGGCAGCAGAAAGGTGCCTTCTCCGAGAAAGCCGATATAGGTGTGGTGAAACGCGACGGGATCGCCATCCACACCGAGCTCGGCAAACAGTTGCTCAAACCGCCGCACCTTGAGCTGATCCTTTGTGACCAGCCCTTTTTCGTGCTCTCGCCAGAGCCCCTGATTGATATCGTGGTAGCGGGAGACGATGGCCTCCGAGCAGGGGAGGCCGTATTGCCGCAGGCTGCTGGTGATGGCGTGTATCTCCGCACGGTCGAAGTCAAAAATGGTGTTGTCCGCGTCGAACAGCAAAATGGGATACTTCATCCTTGTGACCATACCTTTCCAAATCTGTTTACAGCACCATGCAGAGCGTTCCGGCGGTCAGCAGCAGGCCGCCGATCACACTTTTGGCGCTCCACTCCTCTTTGAGGATGAGGACGGCGAGTACCAGCGTGATGACCACGCTCAGCTTGTCGATCGGCACAACCCGGGAGACATCGCCGAGCTGAACCGCCCGGTAATAACAGAGCCAGGAAAGGCCGGTCGCCACGCCGGAGAGAATCAGAAACAGCCAGCTCCGGCTCCCAATAGTTCGAAGTCCTGTCTGGGCGCCGGTCAGAAAGACCATCCCCCAGGAAAGTACGAGTACCACTACTGTCCGGATGGCGGTCGCGAGATGGGAATTGACATTCTCGATACCGATTTTTGCGAGAATGGTGGTCAGTGCCGCAAAAACCGCAGACAGCAGCGCGTAGATCAGCCAGGTTCCCATAAGCCTGTCCCTCCTTTGACGATACCAGTGTAGCACGGATGGGCGGAGATTACAACTTTGTGACCAAATTTTCCGAGAAGGTTACAGCACTGTAGTGGACTGTGGTTGCCTGCTATGCTATAGTAATGCTTGAAAGAGGGTGGAGGACTTGAAAAAACATTTTTCGGAATATGGACCGGCGGCTTATGCGCTGTCGGTGGGGAAGGAACGACTGAAGCGATACGGCGATTGGGCGCTGCACGCCAGGAAATGGGCAACTCTCCGGCAGTCGACAGACCTGCCGGTTGTGCTCTGCCGCCACAATTCCCTCATCCGTCGGAAGCTCGGCAACGTCGACACACAGTTACAGGATAACAAAGCGGTCAATCTGGAACTGGCCGCACCGCACATCGATGGTGTGCTGATCCGACCGGGGGAGGTGTTCTCCTTCTGGCGGCTGGTCGGCAAGCCGACGGCGCGAAAGGGCTATCGGGAGGGGCTGGTGCTGAAAAATGCCCGGACGGATGTCGGGATCGGCGGCGGGATGTGTCAGTTCACAAACCTGCTGCACTGGATGGTGCTGCACAGCCCGCTGACCATCGTCGAACACCATCATCACAATCACTACGACCTGTTCCCGGACTATAACCGGCAGATCCCGTTTGGCACCGGCACCGCCATTTTCTACAACTATGTGGACTATCAGGTGATGAACACGACCGATCTCACCTTCCAGTTCCGGGTCGGTACCAGCGAGACTCATCTCTGTGGCGAGCTGCGGGCCGACCGGACGCCGCCGTTGTCCTATCATATTACAGAGGAGGACGCGGGCTTTGTACGAGAGGAGGACGGCTGGTATCGGGAAAATCGAATTTTCCGAACCGGCTTCGACCGGCTGACCGGCAATCCGGTTTTCAAAGAGCTGCTGCTGGAAAACCATGCGCGCGTCCTCTACGACGCCTCACTGATCCCGCCGGAGCGGGTGCGGCCCTGCTCGCTGGCTGCGCCGCAAAAAAGCTCTTGACTTTTGCGGCAGCGTCCGCTATACTATAGAAAAATATGCATACCGTTTCCCAAAAGACGGAGAAGGGAATAAGACACAGCGGTTCGCGCAAAGAGAGTCGGCGGGTGGTGTAAGCCGACGGCAGCAGCTGTGTGTATAGCTCATCCCGGAGTCGTCTGTCCGATCCGTTTCGGCGGCCAGGGCAGAACGCTTGACCGCGTTAGAGACTGTCTCTTATACACATCTGACGCTG
>USLV01000298.1 GCA_900555705.1 uncultured Oscillospiraceae bacterium
ATAAGGAGAAGAACGCAGTTGGGCGTCTGTTCCCCTCCGAAAAACCGTGTTTCCTCTTGTTCACCGAGGGTAGCATCTCGATATAGACCTTGAGCCCGCCTCCGGCCCGTTTCTGAAAGCTTTGGATGATGTCCTGTCCAATTGTTTTTCGATTGAATTGTACAGCTCTTCACAATCTCGAGAGTTTTCAGCCAAACTCCTTCGACTGCGTCAGTTGGTGTTTGAGATCCTCTTTTTTATTTTCTGAATGCGTTCTCGGAGAACCGATATCAGTACCCCGCCGGACAGAGGATGAGGGTAGCGGACAAAATGCGAACACTGAGTGAAAACAACTTACAAATAATCGTATTTTCAATTTTGATTATAGTGTAAATGCGTCAGAAAGGCAAGAGTTCGTTTTTCAATATACAACTTGACGAGACGGAAGATGGATACAGCAAAATTCATAGGCTATGTTCTCAATATGACAACCTGCAACTTCATAAAACAAATCAAGCTGTTCTAGGTGATCGGCACATCAAAAGATGTTTTTTTTACGTTTTAGCAGGTGAAATCAGATTTTCACAACCTCATTTTGAAAAAGCCGGGACAAGCGCGATAGCGCTTGCTCCGGCTTAGTGGAGATGAAACGGATCGAACTGACAGCGCATTTTGATTTTCATGACCGTACGGAACCCCTTTTCTTTTACTTTCATTCGTACGTTCAAGCAAAGGACAAAAAAAGAAGAAACCCTGAAAAATCAAGGTTTCTTCAAGATTGGTGGAGACGAAGAGGATCGAACTCTCGACCTTACGGATGCGAACCGTACGCTCTCCCAGCTGAGCTACGCCCCCCAATATTCAAACGGCATCTCAACGCCGCCCGTATATAATATCGCATCCCTAAGCATTTGTCAAGAGGAAAGAGGCAAAAAATTTTCTTTTTTCGCGCAACAGAGGAGAAAAAAGAAGAACAGCCTTTCCTATTGGAAAGACTGTTCTTCTTTTCTGGAGCATCTAAGCAGATTCGAACTGCTGACCTCATCCTTACCAAGGATGCGCTCTACCTACTGAGCTATAGATGCAGGTGGCGACCCGGAACGGGCTCGAACCGTCGACCTCTAGCGTGACAGGCTAGCGTTCTAACCAGCTGAACTACCGGGCCATATAAAAAGGTGGTGGGAACAACAGGGCTCGAACCTGTGACCCCCTGCTTGTAAGGCAGGTGCTCTACCAGCTGAGCTATGCTCCCGCGCTGCGTGATCGCCTTGTCATCAGCGACGGGTTATATCATACTATATTTCCAGACGATTGTCAACAGGGAAATGGAAATTTCTTAAAAATATTTTGCCGCATCCTTCTTTGCCAGTATATGCGACGATGTGCCGCTTTGCTACTTATGATATTTCCCACCATGCTGAATCTGCATCGCACGGTAGATCTGCTCAAGCAGCATGATACGGGCCATTTGATGAGGAAAGGTCATCGGCGACATGGACAGTCTCAGCGAAGCAGCACGCTTTGCCTCCTCGGACAATCCCCAGGAACCGCCGATCAACAGCACCACGTGGCTGGCGCCTCCAACCGTCCAGCGGGAAAAGGTCTCCGCCAACTGCACCGACGAGAGCTCACGTCCCTCAATACAAAGCGCTGCCACCGTCGCACCGGACGGAACTTTCGCCAGCAGCCGTCTCCCCTCTGCCTCGAGAGCGGCGGCAATCTGTGCCTCGGATGGATTGTCCGGCATCCGCGTCTCCTCGACCTCGATTACCGCAGGACGACAGAAAGCGCCCAACCGCTTGAGATATTCCGCCGCAGCCTCGCGCCAATACGACTCCTTCAGCCGCCCCACACAGAGTATCGTGATCGAAAGCACGCTTCCATCCGCCTTTCGTCAAAATTTGAGCACACCGGCACTGTCACAGGGGGACGCTACTCGCAGCAGATAGTCGGTCTGCTCCTGAAGCCCGCCTTCATGCAGCGCCGATCGGGCCGTCATAGCTGCAAGCTCCGGCGTATTGTTCTCCCGGCTCAGATGCGCGAGCACAAACCGGCTTGTCCCACTCTGCGCCAGCCGAAAAAGCTCCGCCGCACAGGCCTCATTCGAGAGATGCCCCCTGTCCGCCAGAATACGTTTTTTCAGATAGTAGGGATACATCCCTGTCTCGAGCATCCGGACATCGTGATTCGACTCAATCTGCACAAGATCGCAGCCGCCAATCGCCTGCCGGATCGTATCGGTCATATGTCCAATATCGGTGGCAACCGCAATCAGTCGGTCATCCCGCGTATGTATGCGATAGCCGCAGCTTTCGCGGCTGTCATGCGGAGTCGGGAAC
>USLV01000299.1 GCA_900555705.1 uncultured Oscillospiraceae bacterium
ATCTACACTTCTAGCTTCGTCGGCAGCGTCAGATGTGTATAAGAGACAGCTTCCGGAGTGCATGCTTCATAAAGAATCCCTCCTGCTTTTTACACTTCTATTATTATTATATGATGATTGTTGTGAAAATGTAAATATGAGATTTTCACAATTATCCAAAAAATAATTTGTGATATTTATCAACGAGATTCTTGAAATTTTTATATTTGTCGAATTTTATCGTTTTTTCACTGACGGAAAAAGTTTGTCAACGTCATCTTGTATGTTTTCTAAAACGCGGGCATTTCCACCATCATTATACAGGCGGATGTACAATTTGTATATATCAAAACACAACAAATTAAGAGACGATTTTCCGTCATTTTAAAATAAACAGAGAAAAAGAACCCCCGGGCGGCGCGGGAAGCGCTGTCCGGGGGTTCGAGAGGGTGAACGATTTCCGGGAGATCAGGCCTTGCCGGCGCTGCCGAGCACAGACTCGATCTTGTGCTTCACGACCGCCGTGATGCAGTCGCGGCCCTCGCCGAGATACTGGCGGGGATCGAAATGGGTCGGGTTTTCGGCGAGATGCTTGCGGATACCGGCCGTCATCGCGAGGCGCAGGTCGGAGTCGACGTTGATCTTGCAGACCGCCATCGACGCGGCTTCACGCAGCATATCCTCCGGGATGCCGATGGCATCCGCCATCTGGCCGCCGAACTCGTTGACCGTCGCGACATACTCCGGCATGACCGAAGAGGCGCCGTGGAGCACGATCGGGAAGCCGGGCAGGCGGTTCATGACCTCCTGCAGGATATCGAAGCGGAGCTGCGGCTTCTGGCCGGGCTTGAACTTGAAGGCGCCGTGGCTGGTGCCGATGGCGATCGCGAGGGAGTCGACGCCGGTGCGGGTCACGAAATCCTGCACCTGGTCGGGATCGGTGTAGTTCGCCTTGTCGGCCTCGACACTGACCTCGTCCTCGACGCCGGCCAGCTGGCCGAGCTCGCCTTCGACCGTGACGCCGTGGGCATGGGCATATTCGACAACCTTTTTGGTCAGGGCGACGTTTTCCTCATAGTCGAGGTGGGAGCCGTCGATCATGACGGAGGTGAAGCCGCCGTCGATGCAGTCCTTGCAGAGCTCGAAGCTCGAGCCGTGGTCGAGATGCAGCGCGACCGGCAGGCCGGTCTCCTCCACAGCCGCCTGTACCATGTTGTAGAGGTAGCCGTGGTGGGCATATTTCCGGGCGGAGCCGGAGACCTGCAGAATGACCGGGGAGTTCAGCTCTTTGCAGGCTGCGATGATTCCCTGGACAATCTCCATGTTGTTGACGTTGAACGCGCCGATGGCGTAGCCGCCGTCATAGGCTTTCTGGAACATTTCCTTTGTGTTTACGAGGGGCATAGTCGATAACCTCCTGTAGTTTTCATTTCGAGATACCTTTATTATACACGGTTTGGCAAAAAAGTGAAAGAGGGTTTGTTAAAAAAATATCGGAGGCGGCGGGAGGAATCTTGTATAAAATAGGCAAAAGCGCGGCGGCTCAGGGCAGGTAGAGTGCGCCCAGCACCAGCCAGTTCTGCGGGAAGAACCGCATGATGTTCCACCACGAGGCGCCGAGCAGGCCGTATTCCGGGATCAGCGCGAGCTTGGCCTCGATGCTGCGGGCATCCTCGAACCAGACCTCGTGTTCCCGGCCCTGCTCGTCATAGTAGCGGAAGAAGGGAGCCTGAGCGGTCTCGTCATACTGGATGGCCGCACCGACCCGCTGGGCCAGCTCGACCGCCTCGACATTCGAGAGCGAGCGGGCACGGGATTCCCCCCGCACAAAGGGCAGCGTCCAGTCATAGCCGTAGTTCGGAATGCCGAGATAGATCTTTGCCGGGTCGATCACGCTCACAGCATAGTCGAGCACCTCACGCACCTTGTTGATCGGCGCGACCGCCATCGGGGGCCCGTAGGTATAGCCCCATTCGTAGGTCATCAGCAGCACGGCGTTGCTTGCCGCGCCGAGGGCGGCATAGTCATGCGCCTCATAGAGCAGGCCCGGCTGGTCGCCGGAGGTCTTCGGGGCGAGGGCGGTGAGGACGGTGTAGCCCGCGGCGTTCATCCGCCCGGTCAGTCGGCGGATGAAGGCGACGTAGGCGTCGCGGTCCTCGGGAAGGATGTATTCGAAGTCGACGTCGATCCCCTCATAGCCCCGCTCCGCCATTCGGGCGAGCAGCGCATCGATCAGCCGCTCCTGTAATGCCGGGTCGTTCAGAAGCGTATGCGAGAGCTGATTGTTGAAGGCTGTCTCTTATACACATCTCCGAGCCCAC
>USLV01000300.1 GCA_900555705.1 uncultured Oscillospiraceae bacterium
TGCCCATTGAAACGGGCAATCCGCTTTTGGTCAGGTTACAGTAATCGATCCAGCGCGGCAGCGAGTTCATCATAAGGTCGGACGCCCACCATAGCTTCCTCCTGCCGGCCATCCTTGAAAAACAGGATGGCCGGGATACTCTGTATCCCATACTGTGCAGCCAGCTCCGGTTCCTCGTCCACATTGACCTTAACCACAAGAACCCGCCCATCATAGGCGGCTGCCAGCTTTTCCATCACCGGTGCCATCATCTTGCAGGGCATACACCAGTCCGCAAAAAAATCCACCGCGACAACGGCCTCCGCCGCCAGCAGCTCTGCAAACTCCTCCGCCTGCGCGTGCATCACTTCCGACATCGTCCTCTCTCCCTTCAGACAAATCGTAAATCCTGTTCCTCCGAGACTTCCTCCGGCACTTCACCCATTGGGTAGTTCACCGTCCGCAGCATGCGGCCGGATGCAGCGCAAAAGACATACAGCCCAATCAACAGCACCGTTCCCACCGTCACGCAAATCCGATGTCCACGACTTTCGCCTTTACTCAGCGACAGCTGGATGGTCCGAATCAGAAACGGAACCGGCAGCACCGAGAGCAGCACGCTGTTGACATTCACCGCCGCATAGGCACTCTCGTCAAAGGTTCCCTCCAAACCGCCGAACAGAAGAAACACCGCAATCGCCGCGACCATATAGACCGCTCCCACGATCAGGCACAGCAGGGAATCCGAAAAATGTTCCCGATGCCGGCGGGTATAGGCATGCCAGGAATAGAGCGCTACGCCGATCAGCACGCAGGCCGCCGCAAACAGGAAGCCCGTCGAACGGAAATAGCCTGCCTCCAGTGTGGCGGGGTTATACATAGGTGAGACAAAACAGGCACAAAGAAACATCAGCGCCGCCGTCCCTACCAGATAGACCACTGTCTTGGCAAAACGCGATACGATCATATCTCTGCCCCTTCTTTCCGGGGAAGAAACAGTCTTTCTACCTGCATCCGATCCAGCAGTTCAAAGGCCACCTCCCGTGTCGCGACCGCCGTTCCTTCCTGCATCGCGCAGGCAGTGCCGCAGGCCGCCGCCAGCCGGACACACTCCTCCACGCCGAGTTCTTTAACAAAGCCCACCATAAACCCGGCCAGCGCACTGTCGCCCGCTCCGACAGTAGATTTCACCTCCACCGCCGGAGAAGAAGCGTGTACCAGTCCACCCGCGTGGGCACAGAGCAGACCATCGGCGCCCATTGAAACCAGCACATGCTCCACGCCGCGGCTTTGCAGCAATCGGGCTGCCTCCGCGACATCCGTCAGAGAATCCCCTTCAACCTCAACAATGCGGCGGAATTCATGGATATTGGGCTTGATCAACCAGGGAGATATGCGGCAATAGTCCTCCAGTGAGAGATCGTCGCTGTCGATCACGATCAGCGCACCTGCCTGCTTGACAGCCATGATCAGCTCAACATAATCCCGAACCGAAACATTTTCCGGCAGACTTCCTGCAAAAACCACGATATCGCCGGGCGCCATCCGGTTGGTAATCAGTGCCATCAGTGCGCCGATCATCATCGCGGACAAAAATGGCCCCTTCCGATTCAGCTTGAGGGTATTTTCCTCAAACCGCAGGGTCAGATTCTCCCGTACCGCGCCGTCGATCCGCAGCAACTCATAGTGCAGCCCGTCCTCCTCGAGAAAATCCGCGAACTCACGGCTGTTATCCTTGCCGGCCACTGCGAGGCAGAGGTTGTTCAGTCCGAAAGAATGCACGACACGGGAAACATTGATCCCTTTACCGCCCACTTCGCGCGTCTCCTTCAGTACCCGATTGGTCGCGTCAAAATCCAATCCATCTGTCCAGAGCGTCACGTCGATGGATGGATTGAGGGTCACAGAGAGTATATTCCGCCGCATGTCGTCATCTCCTTTTTGTTCAGGCGCGATGCCATTTTACACCCTGCGGCGTATCCTCCAGCACAATGCCCATATCCTTCAGCTGGTCACGGATGCGATCCGCCTCCGCCCAGTTTTTGCTTGCCCTCGCCTCTGCGCGCGCCGCGATCAGTGTCTCTACCTCACTGTCCAGATCATCCTGCTGCCGGGCATAGAGCAGTCCCAACACATTGCAGAGCTCGCGGAAAAGACTGTCCGCTGCAGCACAACCCGCGCGAGACGCCGCACCCGACGCGATATAAACATTGATATCCCGCACCAGTTCAAACAGCGCCGCGATCGCGTCAGCGGTATTCAGATCGTCATCCATCGCGTCGATAAACTGCTGCCGTCGAGCCGCGAGCGACTGCTCGAG
>USLV01000301.1 GCA_900555705.1 uncultured Oscillospiraceae bacterium
GTCTTGCCCCGATAGGGTGCGCCGTCGCAGGCGGCGCAGTAGTGAACGCCTTTGCCGATAAGCGTATCCTCGCTGGGAATGCCCAAGGGGCGGGGCGACGCGCCGGTGGCGATGACCACCGTGCGGCTCTGAAAGACGCCCTCGCTGGTGTCCAGCGTCTTGATTTTGCCGGAAAGCCTTACCTTGTAGACCTCCGCCAGCTCCGTCACCGCGCCGAAGCGCTCGGCGCTCTGCTGCATTTTTTCGCCCAGCGTAAAGCCGTCGATGCCGCTTTCAAAGCCGGGGTAGTTGTCGATCTGTTCCGTCAGCGCCATCTGCCCGCCGGCAGAGAGCTTTTCCAGCACCAGGGTGGAAAGCCCGGCACGGGCGGCGTACAGGGCGGCGGTGTATCCGGCGGGGCCGCCGCCGATGACGATCATATCATAGATCTGCTCCATAATCGTGTCCTCACTGCGCCAGCGTTTCCCGGATAAATGTCTCAATGGCCGCCTTGGAGGCGGGGGCGACAATGGAGCCGAGCACCTCGCCGTTTTTAAAGAGCATCAGCGTGGGGATGGTGTCGATGCCGAAGCGCTGGATGAGCTGCGGTTCCTCGTCGTAGTTGATCTTGCCAGCGATGAGCGTGTCGGCGTACTGCTCGCCCACCTTGTCGAAGGCCGGGGCAATGCGGCGGCAGTAGGGGCACCACTGGGCCCAGAAATCCACCAGCACGGGCTTGTCCGCGCGGAGAACGTCGTTTTCAAAGCTGTTGGTCGTAATGGTAAGCATCATAAGATCCTCCTATTTGTGTGCAAAAAGTTGTGTTTCAATATCCGTGATCGTAATATGCGAGAGGTAGGCGGCGCACTGCTCGTTCATCTGCCGGTACAGCGCGTCCATCACGCCCGCCATACCGGAGCAAATGGCGCAGTCCCGGTCAATGTCGCCGCTGTGCCACGCGCAGTCCACAAAGCGGGTATTCACTGCCTCCGCCACCTGCCGTAGGGTAAGGCTCGCCGGGTCTGCCGTCAGGCGGTAGCCGCCGTCCAAGCCCTCCCGGGTCTCCACCATTCCCGCCTTTTTCAGCCCCGCCAGCACCCGGCGGACGCGGGTGGGGTTAGTGCAGATGTTCTCCGCCAGCGCTTCGCTGCTGAGAGAGCGTCCGCTGTGGCTCAGGCAGACCAGCGCGTGAACCGCCAGATTAAAGGAACTGTCCACCCTTATCCCTCCTTCACAAGCTCGTAGGGCCAGTCGATGACGCCGCCGAAGTCGTAGACGCTCTGATACCCCAACGCCAGCAGCTTTTCCGCGGCATCCTTGCTGCGGCGGCCGCTACGGCAGTAGACCAGCAGCGGGGCTTCCTTATCGGGGAGAGCCTCGGGCATTTCACTGCCGATGCTTTCATTGGGGACAAGGACGGCGTTTTCAATATGCCCGCCGTCGTATTCCTCCCGGGTGCGGACGTCCACCACCACGACCTCCTGCGAAGCCATCATCTCATAGGCTTCCTCGGCGCTGATCTTATGATACGCCGCCTTGCTGGGAGCGTCCTCCTCTGTCGGCACCGGCTGTCCTTGGTTCCCCCGCAGCTCACCAGAAGCAGTGCAAGCACGGCGGCAAGTGCCGCGAAAAGCAATATCTGGCGCATAATCAACCTCCAATGTAACTGTGCTTGCTACTGATACAGTTTATACTGAAATATAACAGATACGGTTAAAACTGTCAAGGTACTTCGAGGCAGCTTTTGGAGCACAGGCCCTTTGTGGTTGTTGACAGAGAAAAAAATATAGGTATAATAAAAGCAAAAGAATAAGACTCATTCTTGCATTTGGAGGGTTGGCGGTATGCCAAAATACGCAGAGGAGATATTGGCCGCCGTAACGGAGCTGCAGCAGCATCCCACGGCGGAGCAGGTGTTCCTGGAGATGAAAAGGGAGCATCCCAGCATCGCCATTGGCACCGTGTATAAACATCTGAACGCCTTGGCGGGGGAGGGTCTGCTGCACCGCATCACCGAGTCGGGTTCGCCGGACCGGTACGACCGGACGGAGCGGCACGATCACTTGATTTGCAGTCGGTGCGGGAAAATCGCAGACGTTCACCTGCCGGATATGCAGAGCCAGATCGAACGGGTGCTGGGACGGGAGATCCTCTCGTATGATCTTAAAATCCGGTATATCTGTCCCGATTGCAGGGGACAGGAAGAAAACAACACTGAAGGAGGAGACCTATGAACGCAAACGTATCGAAGTTGCTCAACGAGCAGATCAACAAGGAGTTCTACTCCGCCTATCTGTATCTGGAC
>USLV01000302.1 GCA_900555705.1 uncultured Oscillospiraceae bacterium
GGAGATGATGCCCTGTTTGGCGAGCATGGCGGCGTGGGCCATGCTGCCCGCGATGTCCTCCTCTGCCATACGGCAGTCAAAGGAGATGGAGGAGTTGAAGTCGTTTGTTTTTTTGTCGAGCTCCTTCTGGAAGCGTCCGGCCCAGAGTTTCATGGCGGTTCCTCGCTTTTCTGAATGTATAAACCGCAAGCAGCGCCCGGCGGCGCTGCTTGCGGGCGGGAGGTTTTCCCGGGAAAGGATACAGGCGTCCCTTTATTTTTTCAGCTTCTTCATCGCCTGCACTTTGATCGGCAGGCCAAAGAGGTTGATGAAGCCCTGGCTGTCCATCTGGTCGTAGACCTCGTCCTCGTCGAAGGTCGCAATGTCCTCGTCGTAGAGGGAATAGGGGGAGGTGACGCCGGCAAGAATGATGTTGCCCTTGTAAAGCTTGAGCTTCACATCGCCGGTGCAGGTCTCCTGCGTCGAATCGACGAAAGCGGACAGCGCCTCGCGCAGCGGGGTGTACCACTGGCCGTAGTAGACGAGCTCGCTGAATTTGCCGGCGACCATCTGCTGCTTGTAGTGCTGGGTGTCGCGGTCGAGGGTCAGCGTCTCGAGAATATCGTGCGCCTTGTAGAGGATGGTGCCGCCGGGAGTCTCATAGACGCCGCGGCTCTTCATGCCGACGAGGCGGTTTTCGACCATGTCCACAATGCCGATGCCGTTTTCGCCGCCGAGCTTGTTCAGCCGCTCGATCATGGTCACACCGTCCAGCTTTTCGCCGTCCAGCGCCACCGGGATACCCTTCTCGAAGGACAGGGTGATATAGGTCGCCTTGTCGGGGGCGCGCTCGGGGGAGACGCCCATCTCGAGAATCTTGTCATAGTCCGGCTCGTTCGCGGGATCCTCGAGATCCAGACCCTCATGGGACAGGTGCCAGAGGTTCTTATCCTTCGAATAGTTGGTCTCGCGGGTGATCTTCAGCGGGATATTGTGCGCCTCGGCGTATTCGATCTCCTCCTCGCGGGACTTGATATCCCAGATCCGCCAGGGGGCGATGATCTTCATGTTCGGGGCAAACGCCTTGATGGCGAGCTCGAAGCGGACCTGATCGTTGCCCTTACCGGTGCAGCCGTGGCAGATCGCGTCTGCGCCTTCCTTGAGCGCGATCTCCACGATGCGCTTCGCGATGATGGGACGGGCAAAGGAGGTGCCGAGCAGATACTGGTTCTCATACACTGCGCCCGCCTTGATGGTGGGGAATACATATTCGTCCACAAATTCCTGACGCAGATCCTCGATATACAGCTTCGAGGCGCCGGTCTTGATGGCCTTCTCCTCGAGGCCGTCCAGCTCGGTGCCCTGGCCAACGTCACCGGAAACCGCGATGACCTCACAGTTGTTGTAGTTTTCCTTCAGCCACGGGATGATAATCGACGTGTCGAGGCCGCCGGAATAGGCGAGCACAACCTTTTTGATAGTGTTGGTATCCTGCATGAATATGCACCCTTTCTCCTGTTTGTCTGACATGCTTAGTATTATAGTCTTCCACCCCCGTTTTTGCAAGAGGAAAGCGCAAGTTTCCTCTATATAAAGCAAATTTTGTCAACCTGAACAAGGATGCGCGGGGCGGGGGCGCGTTTCTTGTTGTCAATGAGGGAATGATATGCATAAACCGGATGTATAGATGTATAAAAATTCATCATTTCGGTATGCGATCGTCATCCGGTTTTCGCTGTTTGCGGGAGCGGCAATAGGGAAGCGGACGGTCTTCCCGGCTTTGGTGATGGGCGATACAGGCAGCACAGTCACCGTGGCGCGGGCAGGACCTGCGGCAGGGGCAGCGGACGGACGTTCGAGTGGATTCTGCCATGAAATGGGCTCCTTTCAGCAGGGGGATCAGTCCAGCATATGCGCATAGAGGCCGGGCTCGCTGCCCGGAATTGGGATTGCGCCGACACAGCGCCGGTAATAGTCCTGCGGCCCGGCGCCGCCGATGATCGCATAGGCGTAGCCGCTGTGATACATGGCTTCCATACAGCGCAGCAGCAGGGCTTTGCCGATTCCCTTGCCGCGGGCGTCATCGGATACGCCGGTCGGGCCGAAATAGTCCCGGCCGGTCGCGTCGTAGCAGGCAAAGCCGAGGATTTTTCCCTCCGCGAGGGCGACAAAGCAGGTCGAGGGCTGCCGGAGGATGGCGGCGGTGCATTCATCCGCCCATCCAGCGCCGAAGGTGCGGCGCACCCAGTCGGCCACGGTGTGCAGCTCGGGGGCGATCACGCGCTTGAGGATTACCC
>USLV01000303.1 GCA_900555705.1 uncultured Oscillospiraceae bacterium
ATGTCGACGGCGTTGTCTGCCTGAAAACCGGATACACTGAGCACCGGTTTGCCGTCGATTTCGGAAGGGAGAATCAGCTCGGTTTCCGTGCCGGTGTAACCGGTCAGTACCACGGATTTACCGTCGTCTGCGATATGATAGGTATAGCCGCTCTCGCTGACCAGTTCCTGCGGTGCAGCAGATACGGTCGGTATCATACCGGCAAAGAGAAAAGAGGCAATCGTCAATAGCGCCAGCAATCGTTTCTTGAGGAACATAGAACCCCTCCATTCTTTTTAATTAGTATATGGTTGGGGATTAAGGCACATGGCCGTATCACCCAAAATGTGACGATTCAATACAAAAGAACAGACATCTGACGAATCATTCCCGGATGAAAAAATCGCTTCGTCGGCATCCGCTATGGCCTCGGCAATAGAGACCCCCTCATCAGCTCTTTCCAAAAAGAGCTGCATCCACTCATCGGTTATAGTAGAAGATATATTGGTATACGCCAGAATAAAATGCACGCCTTTATGATATAGACTACCGGGTAAATTGTCTCTGACGCCATCGGTAAGATCGTCCATTCCGGTACTACAGGAATGCATCATAGCCAAACGCATACCATACAACGCATGTGCGGGAAAAGCAGCATTTTTAATAGAGGAAATTGTCAAATCAGACAGGCGGGTAGGAGTTGCAAATTGAACGAATCCCGGCCCACCATGTCCGGAAAAAATCCAGATGTCGCTATTGGGCATGGCGGACAGACCGCAAGTAGCATCTTCATTAACATGTAGATCGGGAGTATATCCAGAAGTCTGAAGATGTTGCATATATCCATTTGGCGGATCCACAGCGAACTTGTGTGTATCCAGGGCATACGACGGATGAGCTTGATTGTTAAAACAGAATATGCTGGCCGTCCCTTTATCCACCTTTTCCAGCGTCCAGTCGTCGAGGAAGTTCATATCGACATCCACATAATCGTTGAAAACGGTGGCGCTGGTGCTGTAGCTGGCCAGACCGGACTCTCCATAGCCATATTCCGATACAATATGATAGCTGCCGTCCCAGTTGCGCACAAACTTAAAGCGCTGTTTGGCGGAAGAGGCCACGGCGGTGAGCTTGATCTCGGTGAGATCACGATAGGCAGTGTACAACGCCATGTTGGACATGCTTTGCGGAGACAGCCGGTAATACCCGTTGCCCAGGGGGATCACTTTCCACTTCTGATTGGCGGCACCGGTGAGATAGGTCATCCGGACATAATCGGATGTGGAGGAGGGCGCGGTCAGATAGCTCGGCTTCCATGCCAGTGCGGCACTTTTATTTTTGATATAATACAGCTCGTTGTCTTCCACCCCCACGTTATCCAGAGTGGCGGTGTCGGGGATGTAGGTAACGGTGAACTGCGGCAGGTCGTCGGTCAAATCCCATTCGACCGGCGCGAACCGGCGGCGTGCCGTGGAAGAAATCAGATTATCCCGGCGCTTGATCATGATGCCGTTGTTGGGCAGCCCCTGCAGCCAGCCCTGTACCTGTGCAGTCAGCATAAAATTAAAATAACGGGTACGGTCATTGTCGATTTCCACTATACTGTCATAAATCAATACTTCAGGATAACTGGCCGGTTTGTTGTTCCAGGTGATGGTGGAGGGAGACCAGCTGCCTTTGACCTGATGCAGTTCAATATCGAAGCGATCCTTGTCGGAATAATAGGCGTACTGATACACGCTGTAGCAGGCGCTGATCACCTGATCATACCGGATCCGGGAGGCCAGACTGCCCAGATCGAATTTAACATAAATTTCATTTGTCTTGGAGGGGCCTTCGCCCAGATCCAGTGTGGTCGAATTGCTGTAGTTATAGGAGGGCATCGCCTTATACACATATGTGTCCTGAATCGCGGGCTTGGCGGTGACGTTGTTGTCCGACGCGGCATAGGTCGTCACACCATTGGCAGCCGGAGCGGCGGGAGAGACGGAGACGCCGTAGGAGAGGGTGACGGGATAGGCGAGACCTTCCTCGGCGAAAAAGGCGGAATCCAGCGTGTAGGTCAGCCGGTAGTTCCCGTTCGCGGCGTCCGCCGTATCCAGCGCGGGCGCGGGCAGTTCGGCGCTGTGCACACCGTCGGCATCGGCCAGCAGCGCGCCGTTCAGGGTGGCGGTTTCCCCGTTCGGGCCGGTCAGCGTCACAGCGCCGGTCTGCGGATCCGCAGCGGCCGTGAGGCCGTCGGCCGAGAGCGAGAGCGATACCGCATTGC
Source organism: uncultured Oscillospiraceae bacterium (assembly GCA_900555705.1). GTDB lineage: Bacteria > Bacillota > Clostridia > Oscillospirales > Acutalibacteraceae > UMGS1858. The sequence continues at coordinate 2,249 of USLV01000303.1, forward strand.
CGCTCGGGGCGCGATCAAAGG
>USLV01000304.1 GCA_900555705.1 uncultured Oscillospiraceae bacterium
CGAGATGTAGAGAGGTCTCGTGGGCTCGGAGATGTGTATAAGAGACAGGTATGGGAGATGTTCGACCGGCATCCGGATATGCTGCTGCGTCGGGAGCATATCGCGGCCGCTCGCATCAATTTTGAGAGCAAGGCAGATAATCTGCTGTCGTTGGCGGATGAGCTGGGGCTGCCGCTCGACAGTATGGTGTTCGCGGATGACAGCGACTATGAGATCGGGCTTTGCCGCCATCGTCTGCCGGAGGTGGCCGTGCTGCCACTTCCGGCAGACCGGCCTGAGCGTTTTGTTCCGCTGCTGCGGGAATGCGGGTTATTCGATCGTTTGCGGATAACAGAGGAGGATCGTAGCCGCGGCCGCTATTACCGCGATGACGTGAAACGGCGCCGGGCGGCGGTGGAGTATCCGGACGAGGCCTCGTACACGCGCTTTTTACAGACGAAGGTTGAGATACGTCCGGCAGACGAATGGGATATCCCACGGATCGCCGAGCTGTCCGCCAGAACCCATCAGTGCAATCTGGCGAATACGGCGCTGACCGAAGCGGAACTGGAGCGGCTGTGCCGCTCGGCGTCGGCAGAGGTGCTGGCGCTGCGCGCATCGGATGTGTTTGGCGATATGGGACTGGTGGCGGCCTGTCTGTTGATCTTTTCCGGAGAGCAGGCGGTTATCGAGGGATTTTGGATGTCCTGCCGTGTGCTGGCGCGCGGCTTTGAGCAGCAGCTTCTGGAGACCTGCCGGAGTCGGGCTGCTGTACGCGGCTGCGTCCTGACGGGACGATATTGTCCAAACGGGCGCAATGGCCGTTTCGCGTCCTTTTATTCGGAAAACGGCGTCCCGCTGCTTTCGACGAAATAGACCCTTTCCCTTTTTCCGAATTTGTGCTAAACTGGGCGAAGAGGAAGGGGGCAGGTGTATGTCGTCGCTGGAGACATATCTGCCGTTTTGGAGACAGCTTACCGCCGAACAGCAGCGGCAACTCCTCGAAACGGCAGTGCTCTGTGAGGTGCCGGCAGGAACGGTGCTTCACAGCGGGACAGGGGACTGTCTCGGAATGCTGGTTGTCCGGACCGGGATGCTGCGTGTTTTCCTGCTCTCGGACGAGGGACGGGAGATCACACTGTATCGGCTTCTGCCATACGATGTTTGTTTGCTCTCCGCCTCCTGTATGCTGAACAGTCTGGATCGGGATGTGCTGATTGCGGCAGCGGAGCCCACGGATTTCTGGCAACTGCCGGCACCTGTTTGCAGCCGTTTAACGACGGAGTCCGCCGCATTTGCGCACTATACCAGTGAGCTGATGGCCAGCCGATTCTCGGATGTGCTGTGGTTGCTTGAGCAGGTACTGAGCCGTCGAATGGACGCCCGTGTCGCGGGCTTTTTACTCGAAGAAGCAGATCGTACCGGTAGCGAGACACTGTTGGTGACGCATGAGACGATCGCCCGCCATCTCGGCAGTGCACGGGAGGTGGTCACCCGTATGCTGCGATATTTGCAGAGTGAGGGGCTGCTGACACTCTCGCGCGGCGGCATCACCCTGGCGGATCGGACGGCGCTTGCGGCTCTTGCCGGAGACAGCCGCCGATGAGATAATACCTTGGTGACTTTATCACAGAAGCCGCGTTCTGGATGTGGTAGACTATAGCCATCAACTGAGAGAAAGGAAGCGTTCGATATGGCTGCTGTCGCTGTGCATACTCATACATTTGAAGAGGAGGTTCTCTCCTCCAATCTGCCTGTTTTGCTGGATTTTTGGGCTCCCTGGTGTGGCCCCTGCCGCATGTTCACCCCGGTGGTGGAAGACTTTGCGGAGGCCCATGCCGGACGTGTCAAGGTTATGAAGGTCAATGTTGATGAAGAACCGGCGTTGGCGCAGCGTTTTGGCGTAATGAGCATCCCGACGGTCGTGGTGATGCGGGATGGAAAGGCGCTGACATCTGCCGTTGGTGTTCAAAGTAAGGCTGCGCTGGAACAGATGCTGAAAAAGGCCGGCTGTTTATAACACCGGTTTTGGAAGAAGGGAAATAGCCCTCGGTCGTGGAAACATGGCCGAGGGCTATTTCTATCCAACCGTATCCCAGCGTCCAACAATCGGCACTGGTGTACAGACAGACGAACGGCAGATGCTCCCGCGGTGTTTTCGGCTACATATCTTGGACATACTCACATAATAAAAAGGGTAAAAAGAGGGCTGCTTTTTTGAAAAGAAGAGAGCAATTTTGTTGCGCCTTAAATTATTATCACTGTCTCT
>USLV01000305.1 GCA_900555705.1 uncultured Oscillospiraceae bacterium
TTTGCTTCATAGTATATATAATACCCTCACGCCGTTCACCAACCCTGCGCTGAAACGCAGAAACGGATACAGGAGAAAGGAAGGCGTTTGGATTGCGGGAAAGACAAGCATATGGCATGATTCTGACAGCGGCAGCACTCTGGGGCGGTATCGGACTGTTCGTGCGGCTGCTGGAGAAGACAGGATTGGATGCGATGCAGATTGTGGCGGTACGCTCCTTCTGGGCGGCTGCTGTGATGACAGCGGTGCTGGCGGTGCGTGACCGCACAAAGCTGCGGATTCGGCTGCGGGATTGCTGGATGTTTTTCGGAACCGGCATTCTCAGCCTCGCCCTGTTTAACTATTGCTATTTCACGGCGATGCGGCTGACCTCCCTGTCGGTGGCGGCGGTGCTGCTGTATACGGCGCCGGTTTTTGTTGTGTTGCTGTCGGCGGTCTTTTTCCGCGAACGGCTGACAGGGCGGAAGCTGCTTGCATTGGCAATGACGGTCGGCGGCTGCGTGCTGGTGACCGGGGTTCTGCGTGCCGGTTCGGCGGCGATCCGACCGTTCGGAATTCTGATGGGCATCGGCTCCGGTGTCGGCTATGCGCTCTACAGCATTTTCAGCCGGGTGGCGCTGCGGCGCTATTCCTCTGAAACGGTGACGGTCTATACCTTCCTGTTTGCGGCGGCGGGGACATTGCCGTTCGCGCGCCTGGATACGGCCGCAACCGCCCTGTTTCGATGGGATACGACGCTTGGGGGAATTGGTATCGGTGTGATTTGCTGTGTGCTGCCCTATCTGCTCTATACCCGGGGGCTGACGGTGATTGAGAATGGCCGGGCTTCGATGATCGCGTCATTGGAACCGGTAGTGGCGACGCTGATCAGCGTGTTGGTGTTCGGAGAGCCGCTGGGATGGATGCAGCTCACGGGTATGCTGTTGATCGCGGCGGCCATTTTGCTGCTGAACCGGGCGGAGCACCCGGACAGAAAGGAGAAGCCGGCATGAAGCTGATGAATTTTTGGAAAAATGGAACAATCAGTCTTGGCCTTGTGACAGAGGCGGGGATTGTGGATGTGGCGGCGACAGCGGCACGGGCCGGCTTGCGGGCCCCGCGGACGATGGAGGAGGCAATCGGACAGGGAACAGCTGCACTCCGGGCGGTGGAGATGGCGGAGCCGGTTCTGCTGCGGGAGGTCGTCTTTGCCCCCTGTGTCACGCGGCCGCAGAAGCTGTTGTGCGTCGGGCTCAATTATCGGGCGCATTCGACGGAATGCCAGGAGGACATCCCCGATCATCCGGTTCTCTTCTCCAAATTCCCAAACGCGCTCGCGGCTCACGGCGAGGACATCGTTGTCACCGTCGAGGCTCGGGAGCTGGACTATGAGGCGGAGCTGGTGATCGTCATGGGCCGCCGCTGCAAGCGGGTGTCGGAAGAGGAGGCGGCGGACTATATTTTCGGCTATACTGCCGGAAACGATCTTTCCGAACGGGCCGTGCAGATGAGCAGTTCACAGTGGACGATGGGGAAATGCTGGGATCAGTTTGCACCGGTCGGCCCGCATATCGTGACGGCGGATGCACTCGACGTATCGGCGCTGGATATTGCCTGCCGCGTGAACGGCGAGTTGCGGCAACAGGCAAACACGCGCGAGATGCTGTTTCCGCCCACTGCCATTGTATCTTATCTCTCACGTTATCTGACGCTGGAGCCGGGTGATCTGATTTTCACCGGTACGCCGAGCGGTGTGATGCTGGGGCGCCCGGCAGCTGAACAACGCTGGCTGCGTCCGGGCGACACGGTGGAGGTTACAATCGAGGGGATCGGCACGCTGCGAAATCGGTTTACATCGGAGGAGATCGTATGATCCGGACCATTCTGTTCGATCTCGACGGCACGCTGACCGATCCGAAGGTCGGCATCACCACCTGTGTGCAGCACGCGCTGCGGCGGATGGGGATTGAGGAGCCGTCACGTGATCGGTTGACCTGTTTCATCGGGCCGCCGCTTTCCGAATCCTTCCAGAGCCGCTATGGAATGAACGAGCAGCAGGCGGAACAGGCGATTGCCTTCTACCGGGAGCGGTTTGCAACGGTCGGCCTGTTTGAAAATACGGTGTATGACGGGGTTCCGGCCATGCTCGGCCATCTGCGGGATGCGGGACTGACCCTCGCCGTCGCGACCTCCAAGCCAACGGTCTTTTCCGAGCGGATTCTCGATCACTTTGCCCTGCGGCCGTATTTTACGA
>USLV01000306.1 GCA_900555705.1 uncultured Oscillospiraceae bacterium
GGCAAAGAGCTGATTGGAGACAGCGGCGTGATCGGCGCGGGTAAAGCCCTCGCCGATGCCGTCCTTCATCAGACGCGAAAGCGACGGCAGCACCGATACAGGCGGATAGACACCGCTGTTATCGAGCGAGCGGTCGAGCACAATCTGGCCCTCGGTGATATAACCGGTCAGGTCGGGGACGGGATGGGTGATGTCGTCATTCGGCATGGTGAGGATGGGCAGCTGGGTGACCGAGCCGGTGCTGCCCTGGATCATGCCGGCGCGCTCATAGAGCGACGCGAGATCGGAATAGAGATAGCCGGGATAGCCCTTTCGACCGGGAATCTCCCCTTTGGAGGAGGAAAATTCGCGGCAGGCCTCGGCATAGGAGGTCATGTCGGTCATGATGACCAGAATGTGCATACCGAGATCAAAGGCAAGATATTCCGCTGCGGTCAGTGCACAGCGCGGGGTCAGAATACGCTCGATGATCGGGTCACTCGAGAGATTGAGGAACATCGTAACACGGCCGAGCACGCCGCTCTCCTCAAAGCTGCGGCGGAAATAATCCGCGACGTCGTTCTTGACGCCCATCGCGGCAAAGACGATGCCGAAGTCTGTCGAGCCGTTGGCCCGGCTCTGATCGGCGATGCGCGCCTGCCGCACGATCTGGGCAGCCAGCTCATTATGGCGCATACCGGAGCCGGAAAAGATCGGCAGCTTCTGGCCGCGAATCAGCGTGACCATGCCGTCGATGGAGGAGATGCCGGTCTCGATATAGTTGCGGGGATAGATGCGGGAGACCGGGTTGATGGCGGAGCCGTTAATATCCCGCCGCGCCACCGGGAAAATGTCGCCGAGGCCGTCAATCGGTCGACCGGCGCCGTCGAAGATGCGGCCCGGCAGCTCGGGAGAGAGCGGCATCTCGACCGGATGGCCGAGCAGACGGGTTCGGGTGTTGTCGAGCGCGATGCCGTTTGTGCCCTCGAATACCTGGATTACCGCGCGCTCCCCCTCCATCGCGACGATGCGGCCCGCCCGGCGGCCGCCGTTTGCGAGCTGGATGTCGACCGTCTCCTCAAAGGAGGCGTCCTTGACACCATCGATGGTGATGAGCGAGCCGTTGATATCCTTGACGCCGATATATTCCAAAATCATAGTGCGCGCCTGCCTTTCCCTGCTCAGGCGGTCTGCGCACAGCCGCTGAGCGTCTCGTCAATCTCGGGGATATAGGTATCCAGCAGCTCAAGCTGGTCGTTTGGAACCTCATATTTGATGCGGATCAGCTTGTCGAACAGGCCGAGCTCCAGAATTTTGGAGATCGGAACCGAGGCTGCGATCAGCCCGGCCGCAGCCTGATAGAGATGCAGGATGATGCGCATCATCATGAGCTGCTTTTTCATCGGGACAAAGGTGTCGTCCTGGTGATAGGCGTTCTGTTGCAGGAAGCCGACCCGGATGACCCGTGCGATTTCGATGACCAGCTTCTGATCGTCCGGCAGCACATCTGCACCGATCAGTTTGACGATCTCCATCAGCTGATTCTCCTCCTGAAGCAGCCGGGCGATCCGGTTACGGCAGGAGACAAAATCCTCTCCGACGTGCTCGCGGTACCATGCCGAAAGATCCCCGAGATATTCGCTGTAGCTGTCGTTCCAGTTGATGGCTGGATAATGCCGGGCATAGGCAAGGCTCTTATCCAGCGCCCAGAAACAGCGGGTAAACCGCTTGGTGTTCTGCGTGACCGGCTCGGAGAAGTCGCTGCCCTGCGGGGAGACGGCGCCGATGATGGAGACGCTGCCGCGTTCGCCGCCGAGTGTCTCCATCATGCCCGCCCGCTCATAGAATTCCGAGAGGCGGGAGGGGAGATAGGCCGGGAAGCCCTCCTCGGCAGGCATCTCCTCGAGACGGCCGGATATCTCCCGGAGCGCCTCGGCCCAGCGGGAGGTGGAATCCGCCATGATGGCGACGTGATAACCCATGTCGCGGTAGTATTCCGCGAGGGTGATGCCGGTATAGATCGAGGCCTCGCGGGCTGCGACCGGCATGTTGGAGGTGTTGGCGATCAGCGTGGTGCGGTCGGTCATCGGCCGCCCGGATTTCGGGTCGATCAGTCCGGAAAACTCCTCGAGCACCTGTGACATCTCGTTGCCGCGCTCGCCGCAGCCGACATAGACGATGATGTCTGCGTCGCACCATTTGGCCAGCTGATGCTGGGTCATGGTCTTGCCGGTGCCGAAGCC
>USLV01000307.1 GCA_900555705.1 uncultured Oscillospiraceae bacterium
CCGAACAGCCGCCGCAGCCATTGTGTGGGGACATAGGCGGCGCCGAGCGCGGAGAGGATGGCGGTCGCGACCCCGGCGGCGATGCAGATCAGCGCCCCGCGGCGTTCCACCAGACGGTTGCGGATGTGGGAGAACAGCGCGACGGGCGCGCAGCAGAGGAAATAGAGGAGGTTGATGCCGGCTGCGGCATATTGCTCCACGCCGACAACCGCCGTGAGATAGAGGATCAGCAGCGAGCCGCCGCCGATGCCGCAGCCACTCAACACACCGGCCGCCGCGCCGACGAGAAAATTCCAGACACTCATAGCAGCAGCACCGCCCGAATTCCGCCATAGAGGATCAGCGCCCCCATGATCCGCCGCATCACGTCCATGGACAGCCGCCGGAACAGCATCCCCGCCAGCAGTCCGCCCGCCGCACCGCCGAGAAGATAGGGGAGGGCGAGCGCCATGTCGACTCCGCCCTTGAGCAGATAGACGACGAAGGAGACGGCCGACAGCGGCAGGATCACCGCCACCGAGGTGGCGAAGGCGCGGCGCTGCTCCATATGCAGCCAGCCGGTGAACAGCGGCACGAGAAAGAGCCCGCCGCCCGAGCCGAAAAAGCCGTTGGCGGTTCCGGCGAGGACACCCGCCACGGCATATTTCCACCAGGGCGCGCGCGTCGACTGGGCCTGATCCGGCATATCGCTCCCCCCTTTACCGCTTTAGTATAAGCGCGGGGCGGCAATTTATACGGGCGGAGCGGCTTCAGATATCTGTTTCGAAAGTACCGGTGAGCTTGCCATGCAAAATGGCCCCGGCCTTCATCCCAAGATTGAAATAAATCTCCTGTATCACACAGGCATAGGTGATGACCTGATCCAGCAGCCGGTCGGCCGCCTCGCCGCAGCTCTCGCGCAAAAGCGTTTGCAGCGCCGCATAGGCGTCCTCCTCCCGCTTCTGGAAGCTGGCGTTGCTGACGGCGGTTTTGTTGCCGCCGTCGCGGATATAGGCGCCGATGAGCTGCAAATTGATCCGCCGTTTCATGCCCGACCAGATGCTGTCGGTCTCGCCGCGGGTTTCCGGTCTGTCCATATCCTCTCTCCTCTCATTCTGTCAGCAGCGCGGCCAGCTCCCGGCGAAGCCGCGTGTTGTCCATGTCCGGACCGTTCTCCGCCGCGATGGTTTCCAGCAGCGCGGCCTTGAATCCGCTGTCCAGAAACGGAGCGTTTCGGTGGACGGTCAGCAGCACAAACAGGATTTCATAAAACCCCTCCCGGGTGAGCTGCCGCGCCAGCGTGCGCAGGACCTCCGGGCTCATATGCGCGCAGTCGGGGGTGCAGATCAGGAACCAGCAGCCGGGGTATGCCCGAATCCAGCGGGAAAAACGGAGAAGCTGCCGGTCGCGGTCGGCGGCTGCGCGGCGGTTTTGGGTGGTCATTGGTCAGCCCTCCTCTGTGGGTTTTCGGCGGGGGAAGAGCTGGCAGGCGAGGGTGGCGCCCGCCTGTAAGCCGAGCTCCATAAAGATTTCCTCGGCTGTGAGTGCATAGGCATAGACGGCGTCGAGGGTTTCCTGAACGGTATCGGGGCAGGCGGTTTGCAGGTAGTCGACAAGCAGGCGATGGGCGCGGTCCAGCCGCTCTTTGCGGGGATGCGGATCGGGGGTAGCTTCTGTACCATAGAGCAGAAATTCGCGGATTTGCTGGATATCCGCCCGTTCCAGAATGTCGTCCAGATAGCTCATAAGCATGACACGTCCTTTCAAATGACCAAAAATAAGCATAAATTAACCTGATATGGCTAATAATATCACGAGCACTCCAACTTGTCGATGGTTAATATTTATCATATGCGGTTAATTTTAATTCTGTATTGATTGTTTTCTTGCTTTCTGGTATAATTAGACCAAAAAGTGTGAAATCACACGATGGAGCGTTGACGATATGAGTATGGCAAAGAAAATTAAAACCATTCTTTTGGAGCGGGGGATGACGATCAAAAGCCTGAGTGAGAAGATGGGCTATAGCAGTACCTATTTGTATAACAAGCTGAACCGGGATAAGTTAACGGAGGAAGAATGCAGAGACATAGCCAATGCGCTGGATTGTGATTATGACGGGATTTTCACTTTCCGGGACAGTGGCAAGCAGATTTGAACGGCGGCGAAAAATTGTCCTGTAAAAGGATGGGTGCTGTCTCTTATACACATCTCCGAGCCCACGAGACCTCTCTACATCTCG
>USLV01000308.1 GCA_900555705.1 uncultured Oscillospiraceae bacterium
GTGGCCGACGATCGATTCGGCTCGCTGGAGGAGCTGCGCGCGTTCCTGCGCGCATGCTTCACCGATCGAATTGTGGATACGCTGCTCCCGGTGAGCTCTGCCATCTGGATCGAGCGGGATGGCGCGCTGTATGTGCTGGACAGTGGAAAGAGCGTCAACCCGCTCTATGCGGGCCATATTTTCCGACTGGTGGGCCGGGATGACAGCCATATCCGGCTGTCCTGCACGCGGTATTCTGCCAAAATACCGGCGGATGTACCGGAAGAGCCGTTTTTTGCTCCTCCGGCAGACGTCTCCCTCTTCGACACGGACAACGTGAACTTTGAGCTGGTGCGGACCGGGGATGGCTGGCGGTTCGATGTGTTCTCGTTGCTTTACTGAAAGACAGATCGTCCCGGCCGGGATGAAAACAGGAGAGGATGTCCTCATGACAGAAGAAATTATCCGGTTCGACCAGCTTGGGCTGAGCGAACCGATTCTGCGGGCGTTGGAGCGGATGGGCTTTTCCGCGCCGACCCCGATCCAGGCGCAGGCGATCCCGCTTGTGATGGACGGCTACGATGTGATTGCGAAAGCGCCGACCGGCACGGGCAAGACCTGCTCCTTCGGGATCCCGCTGCTCGAATGTCTCAATCCGGACAGCGAGGATATCCAGGCGGTTGTTGTCTGTCCGACGCGGGAGCTTTGCCTGCAAATTGCGGAGGAGCTGCGGGCGCTTGCGGTCTATCTTCCCGAGGTGCGCATCGCCGCGATCTATGGCGGCCAACCGATTCCGAAACAACAGCAGGCGCTGCAACGTCGTCCGCATATCGTGGTGGCGACTCCCGGTCGCCTGCTCGACCATATGGGACGCGGCAACGCCTGGCTCGGCAATGTCTATACGGCGGTGCTGGATGAGGCGGATGAAATGCTCAAAATGGGCTTCATCAAGGACGTGCGCCGTATCCTCAACGCCACCCCGGCGGACACACAGGTGGTCATGTTCAGCGCGACGATCTCGCGGGATGTGATGGACGTCGCGTGGGAATATCAGCATGACGCGGTTGAGATCACGGTCGCGGCAGAGGGGGACAACCGTCCGAGCATTGCGCAGTATGAATTGGAAGCGTCCACCGGAGAGCAGAAGTTGGAGACGATGCTCCGCATCATCGATTCGCTCGAGCTGCGGCGGGTGATGGTGTTCTGCAACCGCAAGAGCACAGTGCGTTGGCTGGATGGTCGGCTGCACAAGGCGAAGCGCTCCGCCGACTGCCTCCATGGCGATATCCCCCAGTCCCAGCGGAATCGCGTCATGGCAGGCTTCCGGGACGGCAAATTCGAGATCCTGACCGCGACTGATGTGGCCGCGCGCGGCATCGACGTCGACGATGTGGAGGCGGTGTTCAATTTCGATGTGCCGGATGAGAACGAGTATTATCTCCATCGAATCGGCCGAACCGGCCGCGCCAAACGACATGGCGTCGCGTTTACCTTCCGGATGCCGGGGGACGAGTTCCGGCTGCGGGATATCAAAAAGTATTGCCGGGCGGAGATCGTGCCGCTTGTTGTCGGCGAGGACGGTGCCCTCGCCCGGGAGGACGGCGAGCCGCTGGCATTATAAACTGGATGAAAAAACAGGAGCGGTGTCCGCGGACACCGCTCCTGTGGAATATTTCGCTGTATGGGGCGAAAACAGCGGGCCGTTTTGGATAACGGCCCGCTGTTTCTACTATCTGTAATAATAGGGGGTATATTTTCGTCAGATTGAAAGGTCGCGACGGCGGAAAATTGCGATGCCGAGCGCATAGAACAGGACGGCGAGCACGGCCAACGGCAGCAGGAGGAGACAGGCGCCGCTCTCGGCGTTGACCAGGCCGGTCGCGTCGAACAGGGAGAACAGGGTCAGATAGCGCAGCCCTTCGAGACCGCCGCCCACATTCGCCAGCATGTGCAGCAGATAGAAGCCGATCGAGACAGCGGCGCTGAGACCGACCGCCGTCCGTGTCTGGCTACAGAGACAGGAGGCGCAGAAAGCGAGGCCGCCCAGCGCGAGCTGGAGAAGCGTTACGCCACCAACAAGCAGAAGTATCAGGAAGAGGTCGCCAAGCTCTATAAGGAAGCCAAGATCAACCCGATGTCCGGCTGCCTGTGGACGCTGATTCCCTTCCCGATCGTCATCATCCTCTACTCCGTGGTTCGTCAGCCGCTCGTTGCGCTGATGAAGCTCACCCAGGAGAATAT
>USLV01000309.1 GCA_900555705.1 uncultured Oscillospiraceae bacterium
TTCTAGCTTCGTCGGCAGCGTCAGATGTGTATAAGAGACAGGTCATGCGGAGTCGGGAACGGCTCCACAAAAAATCCGCCGGTCTCGGCTCCTTCCGGGCCGATCTCCCGGCAAACCGCATTCGCCTCCACCCGATGGTCGGCAATCAGAGCCTCCATCGTACCACCCGAAGCATAAACGGTGTAACCATAGCGCTTGACCAGTACCCGCAGGCCGGTGACGTGATCTGCGTGCTCATGCGTTACAAAGACCGCGTGGATACTCCAAGGGTCAATACCGCGCTCCAGCAAAGCTGTCTCGATGCGCCTGGCGCTGACACCGGCATCAATCAGCACACCGCCGTCGCCGTCACCTACATAGGTGCAGTTGCCGCTGCTGCCGCTGAAAAGCGGGCAATACCGTGCCATATTACAACGCCTGCCGGAGCAGGACATCCGGCTCCTCCAACCGCACAATATCCGCTCCAATCGCCCGCAGCTTCTCCACAAGATTTTCATAGCCGCGCTCAATGTGATGAATATCTTCGATCTCCGTGGTACCACTGGCCGCCAGCGCCGCAATCACCATTGCGGCCCCTGCCCGGAGATCCACCGCCCGCACCGGCGCCGCCGTCAGGTGATCCACCCCCTGGAAAACAGCAGTTTTGCCGTCAACCTGTACCATCGCGCCCATACGGCGCAGTTCGTCGATATAGCGGAAACGGCTGCCCCAGACGTCCTCGGTCAGAATGCTGGTGCCCTCGGCAAGCGAAAGCAGAATACCGATCTGCGGCTGCATATCCGTCGGGAAACCGGGATGCGGCATAGTCTTGACATTGCAATGCACAAGCGGCCGCTGACGGAATACCCGCACCGCATCGTCGTATTCCTCGACATCGACCCCCATCTCCTGCAGCTTGGCGGTGATGGACTCGAGATGCTTCGGAATGACGTTTTTAACTACAATGTCCCCCCCGGTCGCCGCCGCCGCCGCCATATAAGTGCCGGCTTCGATCTGATCGGGGATGATGGAATAGGTGGTGCCGTACATCTTCTCAACGCCACGAATCTTGATGACGTCGGTACCGGCGCCGGTCACATCTGCGCCCATGAAGTTCAGAAAGTTCGCCAAGTCAACGATATGCGGCTCCTTCGCGGCGTTTTCAATTACTGTAATACCACGTGCCCGAACCGCCGCCAGCATGATATTGGCTGTCGCGCCGACCGTAATCTTATCAAGATATACGGAATTGCCGACCAGACGGGGCGCCACAACCTCGATCATACCGCTTTCCATCGGGGATACCTTCGCCCCGAGTGCCGTAAAGCCCTTAAGATGCTGGTCGATGGGACGGACGCCGAAATCACAGCCGCCCGGCATCGAAACCCGGGCGGTGCCGTAGCGTCCGAGCAGCGCACCGAGGAAATAATAGGAAGCGCGCATATGTCGTGCCAGCTCATGCGGCACAACATGCGATCGAATGGTGCGGGGATCAATCTCCACGGTCGAACGATCAATCCGACGAATCTGCGCGCCGAGCACAGAGAGAATCTCCAGCGCAGTCGAGACATCCGCAATATTCGGTATATTTTCGATACGGCAGATGCCGTCGGCCAAAACAACAGCCGGAAGGATCGCGACAACCGCATTCTTCGCGCCGCTGATTTCCACTTCCCCCACAAGGCGTTTTCCGCCCTGGATTCGATACTTCTCCAAGAAGCCCACTCCTGTCATCATTTGTTCACTGTCTATATCAAAGATTCCGTAATATGCTGATAAAGAGGAAACATCTGCCGTCATCAGACAGATGTCCAGACTTATTTAGTATATCACTTTTCTCAGGAAAAGTAAATCCAATTTTTCGTTTTTCGCGCGGGCGCCCTTGGAATATTTCTTGTATTTTTTGAAAAAATCTTGTATGATAAGGGAGAAAAGGGGGGAACGGCGGCATGGTGCATGTCTACTTCGGCGACGGCAAGGGAAAAACCACGGCGGCAGTCGGCGCAGCCATACGTGCTGCCGGACACGGATTGCGTATTGGCTTCTGCCAGTTTTTGAAAAACGGCTCTTCCGGTGAATGTACCACGCTGCGGCAGCTGCCGGGTGTCACAGTCTTTCCCGCTCCATCTCCCATGCCGTTTCTTTTTCAGATGAACGATGCGGATCGCCAGAGAATCGGAGCATTCTACCGGGATCTGCTCGGGACGCTGCAC
>USLV01000310.1 GCA_900555705.1 uncultured Oscillospiraceae bacterium
CGGCAGCGTCAGATGTGTATAAGAGACAGGAGGAGGAGAGCCCCTTGCATATTCTGTGTGTCGGTGATGTCGTGGGAAAATCCGGCTGTGAGCATCTGCGTCGGGTGTTGCCCGCGGTCAAACGACAGTATGCCATAGACGTCTGTATTGTCAACGGGGAGAATGCCGCCGACGGCAATGGCATTACCCCAGCCGCCGCCGTCCATATTCTCGACAGCGGCGCCGATGTCATAACCGGCGGCAACCATACCTTCCGCCGTCGGGAGTTCTATGAGCGATTGGAGGAGGAACCCTATCTGCTGCGCCCGGCCAACTACCCGGTCGGCGCGCCCGGCAGCGGTCTGTTCGTGGTGGATCGGGGACGCTATCAGGTGACGGTGATCAATCTGATGGGGGTGGTCTATATGGAGCCGTTGGATTCCCCCTTTGATACACTCGATCGATTGCTGGAAGAGGCGGGACGGCCGAAATTCTGCGTGGTGGACTTCCATGCGGAGGCCACGGCGGAGAAAAAAGCGCTGGCGCTCTATGCCGATGGCCGAATCTCCGCTCTGTTCGGCACCCATACGCATGTACAGACGGCGGATGAACAGATTCTGCCGAACGGCACCGGCTTTTTGACCGATGTCGGTATGACTGGACCGGTGCAGTCGGTTTTGGGGGTCTGTCCGGAGCAGGCGATTGACAAAATGCGGCGGAAGCTGCCGGTTCGATTTGCAACAGCGGATGGCCCGTCCGAGATGCAGGCAGTCTTGTTCACGCTTGATGACGCCAGTGGACAGACGACAGCGGTCGAACGACTGCGGATCGGCTGAGATTTTTCTTGCATTTGAGAACGGGATGCGGTATGCTAAATATATCTCCTGTCCGAATGTCGTTCACCACTGTACAAAGAGAGGATTCCAGGATGCAGCAGCTTCTTTCCCTTACCCGGGCCGCTGTGCAAAAATACGATATGATCGCGCCGGACAGCCATGTTGCCGTCGGCGTCTCCGGCGGGAAGGACAGCATAGCGCTGCTGGTGCTGCTGGCGCAGTTACGCCGGTTCTATCCCATTCCGTTTTCTCTGACAGCGATTACGCTGGATCCCTGCTTCGAGGGACAGGAGACGGATTTTTCGCCGGTGGCATCTCTTTGTGATCGGCTCGAGATACCCTATGTTCTCCGCCGAACGCGGCTCTGGGAGATCGTCTTTGAGGAACGGCGGGAGTCGAACCCCTGCAGCCTCTGTGCACGCATGCGCCGTGGGGCGCTGCACCGCGCAGCAGTGGAATGCGGCTGTGATACGGTGGCGCTTGGCCATCATAAGGATGATGTGGCCGAAACCTTTCTGATGAATCTTCTCTGCGGCGGCACACTCGGCTGTTTTTCGCCGAAATCCTATCTCGACCGACGGGGCATCACGCTGATCCGGCCGATGCTCCTGATTGCGGAACAGTCGCTCGCGGCTTTTGTACAGAGGAAGCAGCTGCCGATTATTCCCTCGCGATGCCCGGTTGACGGACATACCAACCGCCAGCAGATGAAGGAGCTGACAGCGGAGCTCAGCCGCCGTTACGGCGCCATAGATGACAAAATCCTGTCCGCACTGCAAAAGGCGGATATAGACGGCTTTGGCTGTATAGCCGACAGATGGAAAGGAGCGGAGGAAGCTTGAGACTGTTTAGACGAATGTTGGCGTTTGCTGTCGCGGCCGCAGCGTTGGGGCTGGCCGGCTGCGGCGAAGGCGAGACGCCCTCGCCGCCGGTTTCAGCACTGCCGGTGACCGGACAGCTGGAGGTGGCGTTTCTCAAGGTCGGCAAGGCCGATGCCATCGTCGCCACCACCCCGAACTGCACCATGGTCATCGATACCGGTGAATCCGATGACGGCGGCAAGGTTCTCGATTATCTCAGCAAAAAAGGCATAGAGACGATCGACTATCTGGTGATCACCCACTTTGACCGCGACCATGTCGGCGGAGCGGAGCGGATCCTGAATTTTTCGAAAGTCCGACAGGTGTATCAACCGGATTATGAGGGTGAGCGCGAAGAATACGATGCCTATGTGCAGGCGCTGACGGATCGGGAAACATCTGTCGAAAAGCTACGCGGTGAGGCGGTGACGCTGATGATGGACGATGTCCAGGTCACCATTTCTGTCTCTTATACACATCTGACGCTGCCGACGAAGC
>USLV01000311.1 GCA_900555705.1 uncultured Oscillospiraceae bacterium
CGGCTTTTGGCATGTGCTGGGCCTGCGGGACTGTGCGCCCTATGAGACGCTGCGGTCCATCGGCACCGAGGACGACTTTGCCGCCTGGTCCGGCTACCTGCACTGCGGCTTCAACAGCGCCGCCAACGCGGGGGAGGACACGCCCTACTACAGCCCGTACCAAAAGACGGTTTTTGCCGTCATGCAGGGCTGGACGCGTGTCTGCAGTATTTTGCTTACGGTGGGCGTGCTCTGCGCCGTGCTGTGCCAGCTGGCAGAGCTTTTGCCGCAGCGGCGTCAAAAATGCACGGCACAGACCGTAGTGCCGTGGCTGCTGCTGTTCGGCATCTTCGGCATTGCGCTGCTGCGCTGTGCCATGATCGCCTTTGTCGAGGTGTCCAGCTTCGGCATCGGCACCAGCACGATGTACCTGGCAACGGTGCATCCGCTGCTGGTCCTGTACGCATTTGCCGGGCTGCTTTTGTACGGCAGACCGAGAAAAACTGACAAACGAAGGGAGAACGCATGACAGATCTACTGGTCATCGGCGGCGGCGCGGCGGGCCTGATGGCAGCCGGGGCCGCCTGTGCCCGCGGGCTGACCGTGACCGTGCTGGAGCACAACCCAAAGGGACCGGGCCAAAAGCTGCTTATCACCGGAAAGGGACGCTGCAACGTCACAAGCGACAGCGACGTGCGGGAGTTTCTGCCCTATGTGCGGCATAACGGGCGGTTTTTGTATTCGAGCCTCTATGCCTTCCCGCCGTCGGCGGCCATGGAGCTGTTTGAGTCACTCGGCGTGCCGCTCAAAACCGAGCGCGGGAACCGGGTGTTCCCGGCCTCCGACAAGGCGGTCGATATTGTGGACGCGCTGGTGCGCTATGCCCGCGAGGGCGGCTGCCGGTTCCGGGAGGGACGGGCGGCGCGCCTGCTGATCGAGGACGGGGTCTGCTGCGGAGCGGCGCTCGAAAACGGCGAGCAGCTCGCGGCCTATGCCGTCGCGGTCTGCACCGGCGGCCTCTCCTATCCGCAGACCGGCTCGACCGGCGACGGCTATGCGCTCGCCCGGCAGGCCGGGCATACGATTGTCCCGACGCGCCCCTCGCTTGTGCCGCTCGAAAGCGGCGACGCGTTCTGCGCGCGGCTGCAGGGGCTGTCGCTCAAAAACTGTGCCCTGACGGTGACGGATCGGGCCGCCGGACGGGTGATCTACCGCGATTTCGGCGAGATGCTGTTCACGCATTTCGGCGTTTCCGGTCCGATGATTCTCAGCGCGAGCGCGCATATGCGGGAGATGGCGCCGGCGCGCTATCTCCTCTCGATTGATCTCAAGCCCGCGCTCTCGCCGGAGCAGCTTGATGCCCGGCTGCTCCGCGAGCTCGAACAGGAGAAGAACCGGGATTTCGGCAACATGCTGGGGGCGCTGCTGCCCCGGAAGCTGGTGCCGGTCGCGGCCGAGCGGGCGGATATCCCGCCCGACCGCAAATGCCACACCGTGACCCGCGAGGAACGGCGGCGGCTGGGGGCGCTGCTCAAGGCGTTTACCGTTGAGATCACCGGGTTTCGCCCGGTCGCCGAGGCGGTGGTCACCGCCGGGGGCGTATCGGTTCGGGAGATCAGCGCCAAAACCATGGAGTCGAAGCTGGTCAGCGGGCTCTATTTCGCGGGCGAGGTGCTGGATGTCGACGCCTATACCGGCGGCTTCAATCTACAGATCGCTTTCGCCACCGGCATGGCCGCCGGGGCGCATATGGCGGGCTGACCATCCGTATCTGATAAAAGGAAAGGCGTGTACTTGCTATGAATATTGCGATTGACGGCCCCGCCGGGGCGGGCAAAAGCACCATCGCGAAGGCGCTGGCGCAGGAACTGTCGTTTCTCTATGTCGACACCGGCGCGCTCTACCGCGCGGTCGGCTATGCGATGACCCGGCTGGGCGTGGAGCTGCAGGATCCGCAGGCGGTTGAGGCCGCGCTCGCGGGGCTGCGGGTGTCGCTCCGCCATGTCGCGGGGACACAGCGCGTGTTTGTCGGGGAGGAGGACGTCAGCGACCGGATCCGGACGCCGGAGATGTCGATGGCCGCCTCGACGGTTTCGGCGCAGCCCGCTGTCCGGCAGTTCCTCTTCCAGCTCCAGCGAGATATCGCCGCTGAAAACGACGTCATCATGGACGGGCGGGACATCGGC
>USLV01000312.1 GCA_900555705.1 uncultured Oscillospiraceae bacterium
CCCTCACACTCCCCCTCCCTCCGTTATCCTTTTTCGACAGTCTCAAGCCCGGTTGCGTCCCCCCTGATGCTTGCATCTGTCGCTTTCCGCGTGGTATACTAATTCCATCTGACAAGGGGAGGAACCGCACATGGAGACCATCAACCAATGGATCGACCGGCATCGGGACGAGCTCGTCGAGGCAGCCCGCCGCCTGATCCGGATTCCGAGCGACAGCCAGCCGCCGCAGGATGGGATGCCGTTCGGCGAGGGCCCGGCGCAGGCGCTGGCGGAATGTCTGCGGCTGGCGTCGGAATGGGGTTTTGAAACCCGGAATTTCGACAACTACGCCGGTACCGTCACCCTCGGCGAAGGGGAGCCGCTGCTCGGCATCCTCGGCCATCTCGACGTCGTGCCCGCCGGAGACGGGTGGTCGGTTCCGCCCTTTGAGGGGGTCGTGCGGGACGGACGGCTGTTCGGGCGCGGCGCAATCGACGATAAAGGGCCGGTTGCGGCAGCGCTGCTCGCGATGCGGACGGTGCGGGAGCTTGGGCTGCCGCTCCGCCGCGCGGTACGCTGTATCGTCGGCTGCGACGAGGAGAGCGGTTCACGGGATATGGACTATTACACCGCCCGGGAGCCCTTCCCGCCGCTGCTGTTCAGCCCGGACGGCAGCTACCCCGTCATCAACATCGAAAAGGGGCGCGTGCAGCTGCTGCTCTCCGCCGAGCCGGGCGAGGACGGGCAACTGCTCGCGGCGGCAGGCGGCGAGACCATCAACGCCGTCCCTCACCGGGCCGAGGCGCTGCTCGCCGGACGGGAGGCGGCTGCGATCGGCCGGATCGGCGCGGATGTGCGGCTCTCGGCGGACGAGGAGGACGGTCAAACCCGGCTCACTGTTCACGGCGAGGCCGCACACGGATCGACCCCGGAACTCGGCAAAAATGCCGTCACGGCATTACTCGAGCTGCTCGCCGCCCTGCCGGGGGATTCCCCGCTGCTGCGGCAGGTGCGGGCGCTGTCCGCGAGCTGCCCCTTTGCCGAGACCGACGGTACGAGTGCGGGCGTCGCCTGCCGCGACGAGGTCTCGGGGGCGCTGTCGATGGCGCTGACCATCCTGCGGATCGAGCAGGGCCGCCTCACCGCCGAGGCGGACATCCGCTTCCCTGTGTCCCGCTCGGTCGCGGAGATACAGGCGCTTTTGCGGGCGCATTTCGAGCCGCTCGGCTTCTCGGTCGCCTTCCGCGGCTGCGCCGAGCCGCACCATGTCCCGGGGGACAGCCCGTTTGTGCAGACGCTGCTGCGCGTCTATGAGGAGCAGACCGGCGAGCCGGGCTACTGCATCGCCATTGGCGGCGGCACCTATGTCCACGACACCGAAAATGGCGTTGCATTCGGCGCGGAATTTCCGGGCGAGCAGAACAATATGCATGCTGCGGACGAGTCTGTCCGGATCGATAGCCTGCTGCAAAGTGCCAAGCTCTTCGCTCACGCGATCTGCGCGATCTGCGGATGACGCCGCATCTCCCATACTTCTGAAAAAACGGCCGCTTGCAAAGCGGCCGTTTTTTTCGTGTTAGGGATTCAGGCCGATATAGCGACAGGCGGGCACATCGCCAATGGTTCTGCCATGCACCTCGTCACCGTTGAGAATGCGGCCGCGCCGCCATTCGCCGTCGACAAACGTCCCTTCCTCCACACGGGGAAGGCCGATCCTGCCGTCGCTTCCCACCTTTGGAAGCAGCGTATACCGCAGGTTGCAGCCCACCAGCCAGAAGCCCTGTTCCTCCTCCAGAACCAGCCCGCCGGAGGATGGTCTGTCGCCGCCGCCCGGCAGATAGTCGAGCTGTAAATCGCAGTCCGACAGGGACAGGATGCAGCCCGCCTCGTTGGGGCTCCGCCGGATGAACGCCTGCAGCCGCGGCGTTCCGCGGGCGGCCAGCAGCGGCGCCTCCATGCCCTGTAGCAGACCGTAACTCTCCGCCAGATAGGCAGGGGCTTCCGGCGCTTTCTGCTTCAGAATGTCCTCGATGCCAAACGGCGCGTAGCCCAAACCGTTCAGCGCGCCGAATACATAGAACACATTGGACGCCGCCATGGGGGTGCGCACGGTTTCAGGGATGAACAGCGGGTTTTCATCGGTCAGATAGCTCTGTCTCTTATACACATCTGACG
>USLV01000313.1 GCA_900555705.1 uncultured Oscillospiraceae bacterium
TCAGATGTGTATAAGAGACAGATGTATGTAAAGAGCAACTGGTTTTTCATCCTCTATAAGGCGCTGTTGGTCATCGCGGCGGCATACGGACTCCATTTCCATATGGCGGCCGGCAAGTGGGGCGATTTCAACTATTATACGGTACTCAGCAATGCGGTCTGCTTCTTTTATTTCCTTGCGTCGCTGGTGTTCAACGTCCGGCGGCTGGTCCGGGGGTGCCATACGGTGACGTGGAGACCGCGGGCCGAGGGGGCCGTGGTTTTCTGTATCACGGTCACGTTTCTGATATATCACTTCATTCTGCGGCCCGAAGCGTTTCGGATGGGAAACGGAGGCAGCTTCTACTCGGTGCTCAACATGGTGCAGCATTACATCGTTCCGCTGATGGCCCTGCTCGACTGGCTGTTGTTCTGTCCCAAGGGGCGCTGGCGCCGTTACGACCCCGCCTCCTGGCTGCTTATCCCGCTGGCCTATTTCATCTATATCCTCATCCGGGCACCGTTCGCCGGCAACATAGGCGGAACGTCAAGCCCTTATCCTTACAGTTTCATAGACATACAGGCGCACGGAGTGGGCATCGTGGCCCGGAATGCGCTGCTCGCGGCCCTCGGCATGTTCGTGCTCGCCTACCTGATGTATTTCATCGACCTCGGCCTGTCGCGGCTGGGCAGGCGGATGAAGCGTATGCATCTGAAAGAGCGGGACTGACGGTTCCGTTCGGGTTGCGATTGCCGGATACCTGCCGACGATATACCGTCGGCAGGTTCTGTTTCTCGGAAAGGCGGGGCGTTCCTTCCGGCCGCATTTGAAAGAGGCCGCCCTTTAGGGCTGTGGCTGTCCGGACGGTACGTTGCCGGGGCAACGGCAAGAGGCGGGTACCGTAAAAGATCGATTTTATGAATCGATAAAATTCGGGAATCTTTTGGAATGTTGGAAGTGATATTCTATATTTGTTATACGGCCTCCGAAGGCAGGGAGGTGGGGTAGCATGCTGGAATCGAGACGGTTGAAGGTAATTGCCGCTTGCCGTTTCGGGAGGCTGTCCGGCACATGAATTTCTGTTCGGGGGTACGGCGTCCGGCAGGCGGGTAGGTCGGTACGAGATGTTCGGCGTCATGTTTTATGGTTGATTTCCGGAATCTGGATTGTCGTATGATGGAATTCGATGGTACGTTGAGGAATATCCAGTTGATTCTGAGCCTGATGATTCTGGGTCTGTGTGTGTTCGGAGGAGTTACCCTGTTGGCACACCCGCGGAGAAGCAGAGCCAAATCCATCCTTGGGGCGGGTATGCTGCTTTGGGCGGTGTTAATCGTTTTCCGGTTGGCGGTCAATCCTTGGCTGGACAGTTCCAAGCCCCTTTTCCAGCCGCTTATCCTCATTATCGGAGGATTCGGGATGGCTGTCACTACATGCTACATCATTGAGATTCTGCGTCCGGGATTCCTTACATTCAGACGTTTTATTCTTTTCCTCTCTCCGGTCATCGTCTGTTCGCTCCTTTTCGGAGTTTATTACGTTTACCGTCGGCAAATGCCGGTTTATTACAGCCCGAGAGATTTGCTCTCCTTCTCCGATATCGACATATTGTTCCGGGGTGCGCTGATAGCGTGCAATATTCTGTATATGCTCATCCCGTCCTACCTGACAATCCGCGACGGTCGGGCGTACTCTGCGATGTTGCGGGAAAACGTATCCGACCCGGAAAATTACGACTTGCGCTGGCTGCAAAGGATTATGCTCATCCTTTCGACTTTGTATGTTTTCTATCTGGTGCTGCTGTTCACGCACAATACGCTGCTGTATGTAATCGACAAGGCCGTCATCCTCGTCTTGTGGTACTATTTTTTCTACCGGGCCCTGTTCCTGAAAGAGGTACCGTGGAGGGTATCTTTCCGGGCCGGTTGGCGGTGTCCCGACGAAGGGGCGGATGCGAATGATACCGGAATCGGTTTCCTCACCGGAACGAATTATGTGAAAGAGATAGAACAGTGGTTCAGGGAGGAGAAGCCTTACCTTCGGGGCGATTTGCGCCTGTCCGATTTGCAAAGGAGGTTTCCTATCGGCAGGACCTATCTTTCCCAGTTGTTCAACAACTGTCTCTTATACACATCTCCGAGCCCACGAGACCTCTCTACATCTCGT
>USLV01000314.1 GCA_900555705.1 uncultured Oscillospiraceae bacterium
ACGAGATGTAGAGAGGTCTCGTGGGCTCGGAGATGTGTATAAGAGACAGTCATCGATGTGGAAGGGCTGAGCGAGGACTGGCTGAGCGAGGTCGAACTCTCGTCTCTTTCGGACGACTTGCAGGCCAGCAGCAGTCAGAATG
Organism: uncultured Oscillospiraceae bacterium; assembly: GCA_900555705.1. GTDB lineage: Bacteria > Bacillota > Clostridia > Oscillospirales > Acutalibacteraceae > UMGS1858. The sequence goes on from USLV01000314.1 coordinate 143, forward strand.
GTGAAAACGGCCTGTTGTCGGTCAGTGTCAAGCTGCTGGCCACGGTGCGCTGCTACCGCACAGGACAGGCGGAGGTCGTCACCGACGCGTATTCCAGCCGCTGTCCGCTCTCGCTGAACACCAAACGGCTGTCCGTCTCGCAACTGCTCGGCATCCGCCGGGAGACCGAGACTGTACGGGAGAGCTTTGATCTTCCATCCGACACCATGCAGGAAGCGGTGGACGTCTGGTGTGAGACAGGGCCTGCCGCTGTGCGAATGGAGGGTGGACGCGCGATGGTCGATAGTCGCCTGCTGGTCTGCATGCTGGTACGGGACGCGGGCGGCGAGATATCCTACTATGAACGCGCCGACAACTTTACACTTGAATACGACGATTCCTGTACTGAGATGCAGGTTTCCCTGCAGCCCGGCCGGGTGGAATACAACATCACGCCGTCGAAGCAGATGGAGATCCGCGTGGAGATGGCGGTGACCCGCCGCTGTTATCTGGCCGAAGAGGGGGATGCGGTCTGCGAAGCGATGGCAGATGAGTCGGCTGTTTTCCCGGCAGAGAAGGCGGCGCTGAAAATCTATTATGCAGCCCGGGGCGAGTCTCTCTGGGAGATCGCCAAGAGCTGCCACACCTCGATGCAGGCGGTAATGGAGGAGAACCATCTGGAGGCCGACGTCCTCTCCGAGGACGCGATGCTGCTCGTCCCGCTCTGCTGACAGGCGTGAGGGAGAGCCGCGGCAAAACGGGGACATCCTGTTTCGCCGCGGCTTCCTGATCCAAAAAAGCGGAAAAGCCCGCCGGCGCTTGTCATATTTCCCACGGCCTGTTCATAGGTATGAATCAAATGAGAACGAGCGGATATGGAGGCAGGATAAATGAGCAACGCAAGTATATATCAGGATATTGCCAGGCGGACCGGCGGCGACATCTATATCGGCGTGGTGGGTCCCGTCCGGACCGGCAAATCAACCTTTATCAAGCGATTCATGGATACGCTGGTAATCCCGAACATCGAGAGCAGCTATAAAAAAGAGCGGGCGACCGACGAGCTGCCGCAGTCCTCGGCCGGTCGGACAATCATGACGACCGAGCCGAAGTTCATCCCGGAGGAGGCGGTCAACATCACGGTCGATGGGAACGCCAGCCTGCATGTGCGGATGATCGACTGTGTCGGCTATGTCGTGCCGTCGTCGCTCGGCTACATCGAAAATAACGCGCCTCGAATGGTCAAGACTCCCTGGTTTGAGGAGGAGGTCCCCTTCAACATGGCGGCCGAGCTCGGCACCCAGAAGGTTATCAACGAGCACTCCACCATCGGCCTTGTCATTACAACTGACGGCAGCATCACGGAGATTCCGCGCGAGGAATACGCGCAGGCAGAAGAACGGGTGATCAGCGAGCTCAAGGAGATTCACAAGCCCTTTGCCGTCCTGTTGAACACCATGAACCCCGGCTCGACGGCTGTGATGCAGCTGAGCGCAGAGCTGGAAAAGAAATATGGCGTGCCGGTCTGTCCGACCAACTGTCTGGATATGACGGAGGAAGAGATCCGGCGGCTGGTTGACCTTGGCGGGGAAAAAGGAACGATAGACCACGATGAGCAGGAGTGGATTCAAAACGTGTTCCGGTTTGACGACATTTCGGTGCGGGATGCGATGACGAGAGAAGCAGATATGGTCTGTTTTTCGCTGGATGAGGCGGACGAGGACATTATTTCGACGATCCGGGAAAGCGGTTTATCCAGATATCCGGTTTACGATGAAGATATTAACGATATTATAGGTATTCTGAATGCCAGGGATTATCTCCTGGATCGTAAAAATGACAGCCCGTCAGGGTTAAAGGAGCTTTTGCGAGAGCCTTATTTTGTACCGGATACGATTCATGCAGATGACCTGTTCCGGGATATGCAAAAAGGAAAAATCCATATGGCCATCGTTATCGACGAATACGGACAGACGGCGGGGGTTATTACAATGGAGGCTGTCTCTTATACACATCTGA
>USLV01000315.1 GCA_900555705.1 uncultured Oscillospiraceae bacterium
GGTCAAGATCGAGCGCCTCGGGCGATTCATAGTCGAAGCTGCCGTCCGGCAGCTTCGGCGCCAGCCCGCGCCCGCGATAGAAATCGTCCAGCGAGACCACATGCGCCTCCACGCCATGCGCCCCGAGCTGTTCGCAGAGGCGGAGTGCCGTCGTCGTCTTACCCGACGAGGAGGGGCCTGAAAGCATCACCAGCAGACGGCCGCGCATCCCTTCTGCGAGATAGGCGGCGAGCGCCGCGATCTCCCCGGTATAGCGGCTGTGCTCTGCCGCAGCGAGCGCCGCCGCATCCTCACGCGCGAGTCGATTGATTTCCGCCCGCTCCAGCGTCCTCTGCGGAAGCGGCTGTCCCTTTTTCCAGTTGTAGCGGCTGGACATACTGTTCATAAAAGCCATATACCCTCTCTTTTCTTCGCAGCATTTCCGGAAGATCGGCATTGTATTCATAGGGAAACTTATAGTTAAAAATCCGCTCGAGATAATTTGTCCCCGGCTGCTTGAGCTTGGAGACCGCACCTGCGCCGCAGGCGAGGATGGTATGCGTCTCGTCCATGATATAGACGTTATAGAGGCCCTCGCAGCCCTCCTTCGCCCAGCCGACGTTCTCCTGATTGCCGACCGTCCGGCTCTGGCGATAGAGGTAGTAGGGGTGGTAACCGGCTTCGGGCAGCAACGCCGCCGTCCGTGCGACCATCTTCATCGCGTCGTCCCGCACACGGTAGTCTGCCCGGCGCTGCACCACCAGGTTGGAGGCGCGCTTCATAGACAGCGTATGCACGGTCACGCTTTCCGGAGACAGTTCGAGAATGCGATCGAGCGTATCCGCAAAACCCGCGGCGTCGTCTCCCGGCAGCCCCGCGATCAGATCGGTGTTGATATTATCGAAGCCGACCCGGCGTGCCAGCGAAAAGGCATCATAGAACTGCGCCGCCGTATGGCGGCGGCCGATCGCCGCCAGCACCTCGTCCCGCAGCGTCTGCGGATTGATGCTGATCCGTCCGGCGCCCGCCGCCCGAATCGCCCGCAGACGATCCTCCGTCACGGTGTCGGGCCGTCCCGCCTCCACGGTGTATTCCCGCAGATGCGAAAGATCGAAGGCCTGCTCCACCGTCCGAAACAGGCTTTCGAGCTGCGCAGCGGTCAGCGTTGTCGGCGTCCCGCCGCCGAAATACACCGTCTCGAGCCGTAGTCCGAGATCACGCGCAATCTCTCCTGTGCGGACGAGCTCCTGCTGCAACAGCTCGACATAGGGCGGGATCAGCTTCGCCGCCCGCTGGACGGTATGCGACACAAAGGAGCAATAGTCACAGCGCGTCGGGCAGAACGGGATCGAAACATAGAGACTGAACGACTCGGGGGGCGACAGCGACAGTAACCGGTCCTCCTGCTGCAGCGTCTTTTCACAGAGCGCGAGTTTCTCTTCGCTCACCAGCAGCCGGTCGCGGAACCAGGCAAGCGCCGCCTCCGCCCCCCGCTCCGCCGTCATCCGACGCAGCAGCTTGACCGGCCGCACGCCGGTCACGATGCCCCAGCTCTGTTCAAAACCGAACAGCCGGACAAACAGCCGGTAGAGCAGCGTCGCCATTCGCAGCTCACATTCCTCCGAAAATCCGGGAACCGTGCTGTCCAGCTGTTCAGACAGCGTCTCGTCGAAATCCTCCAGCGTCAGGCGGCAGGTGATCGTCGCTCCATCGCCGGTTTCCAGCAGCGCCGCCGCGCGCACCCCCTCCGTCCCCTCCGGGAACGTATCGGTCACCCGGATATCCTCCTGCGGCAGGAAGAGACGGCAGATATTCTCCATTTCATAACGGTAGGCGTGACCCTTCAGGCACAAAATCATACGATATCCTCAATTCCCGCAGGCGCGCAGATAGGGATTGCTCCGCCGCTCCTGCTCCAATGTTGTCTCCGGGCCATGCCCGGGATATACCCGCCGGTCGCCTTCCAGCGCCATGGCCGCCGCGAGCGACCGACGCATGATCTCCGGATCCCCGCCCGGAAAATCCGTCCGGCCGACCGAGCCTGCAAACAGCAGATCTCCGCTGAACAGCGTCTCTTCGCCGAGATAACAGCTGCTCCCGGGGGTATGTCCCGGCGTGTGCAGCACCCGCAGCGAGAGTGTGCCGACGGTCACGACA
>USLV01000316.1 GCA_900555705.1 uncultured Oscillospiraceae bacterium
GAGATGTGTACAAGAGACAGCCGTCCAGGCCGGGTATGAGAGCTTTGTGGTGCCCGATGACATCGGCGGACGATACAGCGTGCTCACCGCCGTGGGCCTGCTGCCCATCGCCGTGGCCGGAGTGGATATTCAGGCGCTGATGCAGGGCGCGGCCCGGATGCAGGAGGCCTGCACCGCCGGGGATATGGAGCAGAATCCCGCCTGGCAGTATGCCGGAGCCCGGTATCAGCTCTATCGCGCCGGGAAGAAGATCGAGGTTCTGGCGGCCTATGAGCCTGCCTTCCGGTTTATGTCCGAGTGGTGGAAGCAGCTGTACGGCGAGTCCGAGGGCAAGGACGGCAAAGGCCTGTTCCCTGCCTCGGCGATCTTCTCGACCGATCTCCACTCCCTTGGACAGTTTTTGCAGGACGGCTCGAATATCCTGTTTGAAACGGTTGTACTGTTCGACCGGCCTCAGTCCGAGCTGATCATCCGCGAGGATCCCGAAAATGTCGACGGCCTCAATTTCCTGACCGGTCGGACGATGGCGGAGGTCAATGAGAAGGCCTTTGAGGGAACTGTTCTTGCCCACAGCGACGGCGGTACGCCGAGTCTGGTGCTCCACCTGCCGGAGGCGACGGAGAAACATCTCGGCTATCTGATCTATTTCTTTGAAAAAGCCTGTGCGATCTCCGGCTATCTGCTGGGCGTCAATCCCTTTGACCAGCCCGGCGTCGAGAGTTACAAGCGCAATATGTTTGCTCTGCTCGGCAAGCCGGGCTATGAGAGCGAAAAAGCGACGCTGGAGGCGCGCCTCGGCCGCTGAGGAACAACAAAGCTCCGGTGTGTTACGGAAGATACCGCATCCGGCGGTTATCATATAGAAGGAGGACAAGAAAATGATTACACTCATTCTCGGGAAAAAGGGCTCCGGCAAGACCAAGAGGCTCATCGACATGTGCACTGCCGCAACGACAGCCTCCAACGGCAACGTGGTATTCATCGAAAAGGACAGCACGCTGACCTATGACCTGAGTCATAAGACGCGCCTGGTGGCGGCTTACGAATCCGGCATTCAGGGTTACGACGCCCTCTATGGCTTTATCGTCGGTATGTGCGCCGGCAACTACGATATCACGGATATCTTTGTGGATTCCACGCTGAAGATCGGCGGTGTGGATTTCGAGGCACTCGCCGCCTTTGTCGAGAAGCTCAGCAAGCAGTCCTTCAACGTTGTCCTCTCTGTATCGGCAGACAAATCGGAAATCCCGGCGCGGATTGCCGAGTTTGCAAAGGAAATCTAAAACCCGGCTGGTCATGCGGGCCGGGGGGCGGAATTGTCCGCCCCCCCGGCTTTTGCGGGGATGTCGAAGCGGAAAGGCGTGTGTGGTAAATGGCATTTTGGTATGAGGGCAACCGGAACAAATCTGAAAACGAGCGGCAGCAGAACGGTGTGACCTATTATGTCCGCGGGCTGCGGGAGGTCGATGGCCGCCGTCTCGAGCGGTATGCCGTCAAGACCCATTTCATCGAGCGCGGCGAGGACTATGTCGAGGTGCTGCGACAGTATGTGCTCCCCATCTGGCAGGAGGGGGACATCGTGACACTCGGAGAAAAGGTGATCTCCATGTGTCAGAACAACACAGTGGAGATGAAGGATGTCCGGCTCGGCTTCTGGGCCAAATTCCTCTCCCGCTTCGCAACCCATAATCAGAACGGCATCGGGATGGACGAGCCCTATAAGCTGCAGCTCGCGATCAATATGAAGGGACTGCCGCGGATTCTATGGGCCTGCTTCGCGGGGGCGGTCTGCCGCCTGTTTGGAAAACGCGGTGTGTTCTATGAGATTGTCGGGCAGGATGTCGCCGGGATCGACGGCTTCTACAGCCATTCCGCCTTCGAAACCTATCACACCCTCGCCGTGCTCAACCCGAAAGAGCCGGATCGTGTCTGTGCGGAGATCGAGGAAGCGCTCGGGATTCGCTGCGTCGTTGTGGATGCGAACGACATTGCCATCGAGATTCTCGGACGTTCCCCCGCGCTTGCCGGGGAGACGGAGGCGTTTCTGGCGGAGATGATTCGCGACAATCCCGCCGGACAGGACGATGAGATGACCCCCTTTGTGATCGTGCGGGATCTGTCTCTTATAC
>USLV01000317.1 GCA_900555705.1 uncultured Oscillospiraceae bacterium
CGTCGGCAGCGTCAGATGTGTATAAGAGACAGCCTCCATCGTCCGACTACGAAGGCCGCCCCGAATCATCGGAATCGCACAGTATGTACAGCGGTTGTCACAGCCGTCGGCAATTCGCAGATAGGCGAAAAAGTGCGGCGTGGTCTGCAACCGGTCGCCGTCCAGCTTCCAGCAGTTCTTGTCCGGAAACCGGGTGATCCGCTCGCCGTTCATCACAGCGTTCACCACCTCGACTATGTCCTCATTTGCGCCGAGCCCCAGCACGGCGTCACACTCCGGCAGCTCCTTCGCGACCTCCTGCTGATAGCGCTCGGCCATGCAGCCGGTCACAATGATTTTCTGGATCCGCCCTTCCGACTTGAGCGCCGCAAATTCCAGAATATTCTCAATGGACTCTTTTTTGGCGTCCTCGATAAAACCGCAGGTATTGACAATCACGACATCCGCGAGACCACTCTCGGCCGTGATCTCCATGCCTGCGCGGCAGAGCTTTGCCAGCATCAGTTCGGCGTCCATCTGATTTTTCGGACAGCCCAGCGAAACCATTCCCACTTTATACGACATGCCGCACTCCTTCAGCTCCAGTTGCAAGCCGATGAACAGCTACAACGCAGTATATGCGGAGAAATCCTCATCCAGCACCGCACCTTCCCGCAAAAACGAAAATGCCTGTCGGATATCCTCATAGGCGTAGCCATATCGCGACAGCATCGCCGCCGCCCGCCGTTGATCCTCCGCATGATCTAGAATATTATACCGCTTTTTCACGAGCAGTGCAAGTGCCTGTTTCGCGTCGTCGACCCCGACGGCATCCGCAGCAGCCTCCGCGATATCGGCAGAGATCCCGCGCTCACGGAGCTCCCGCACCGTTCGGCGACGGGAATAGAGCTTCCGCAGCCGTAGCTCGCGTGCCAACCGTCCGGCATAGGCCTCGTCGTCGACCAGTCCCAGCTCCTCCATCCGCTCAGCCGTTTGCTCCGCTACCTCGGCGTTGTCCCCCTCCCGCAGCTTGCGCTCCAGTTCCACCCGCGAGTGATCGCGCAGTGAGAGGAGATAGAGCGCTTTCTCCCGTGCCCGATTCCGGCGGGAAAGGTCGACGAGGGCCGCCAAGGCCTCCTCAGAGAGACTTGAGCCAAGCCGACAGCCGGACTCCTCCCAAGTTCGGCGATCCAGCAGTAACGGATCCCCGTCATCCAGTGTCACGGCGCACTGCCGTCCGCGCCGTTTTTGCACATCGGTTACGATCATTCTCTATTTCCTTCCAGATAACAAGAAAAGCTGCCGACACGCGTGCAGCCTTTCCATATATTCTCTCATGCCGGGCAAAGAACTACCCGACGACAGGCGCCGATCAGGCCGGAGGAAGCTGTTGCCTGTATCTTTCCTTTTGCGAACGGCGCCTCCAGCGCAAAGTGGATATGCCCCGCCAGCACAGCAACAACTGGCCCGTCCGCCGACAGCGCCATCCGACAAAATGCTTTTGCCTCCTGACTATCCTCTTCAGTACCCATCAAGAAAGCGTTGCCGTGCCGCTTCATGACGATCGGTTCAAATTCTGCGGTTCGAAGCGGAATATGAACCAATAGCAATATCGGCCGCCCCTGTTCCAACAAAGTGGAGAAGCGCGCCAACTGTTCCGGTTGAATCGTCTTTCTGCTGTTGTCCACCGCCGCAATCAACAGACCGTCGAAATCCCGCACATGAAAGGCGGTATCGCCGTCCATCAGCGTCGCATAGGCCTGCTCTTCCGTCGTAGAGTGACTTTGCTCGTGGTTGCCGCGCGTCCAGAGCACTGGTACGCCACAGTGGGCAAAAGCGGTTTTCAGATAACGGAGATTCGCACCACCAGTATAATCCAGTACATCCCCGGCGGCCAACAAAGCGTCGACCTGCATCTCCTCGGCAAGGCAAAGAAGCTGTTCGAACTGCTCCACAGCCGGCCGGTCGTACACCCCTTCACAAAGCTCGCCGAATCCGGCAGCGAAGCGCCGCTTCTGTTCCTGCCAGTAACAGGTCTGGCGCTCGGCCAACAGCTGTTCCTCCGGAGAGGAACACTCATCCGCCAGCGAGAGATGGGTATCGGCTATATGCCTGTCTCTTATACACATCTCCGAGCCCACGAGACC
>USLV01000318.1 GCA_900555705.1 uncultured Oscillospiraceae bacterium
GCTGCATGCAGCCGCTGGCCGAGGGGAAAACGGTCTGCCCGGTGTGCGGCTTTGCTGCCGACACCCCGAATCCCCCGCTCTATCTGCAAACGGGTACGCTGCTGTCCGACCGCTATCTGGTGGGACGAGTGCTGGAGGCTGGCGGGGATGCCGCCGTCTATATGGGTTACGATCAGGTCCTGAAGGCGCCGATCACGATCCGCGAGTTTCTGCCGACCACGCTCTGCGAGCGGGAGCCGGACGGAACGCTGCGGGTGATCGCGGGCTGTGAGCGTCCGTTCGCGGAATACCGCGAGATTTTCCGCGCCCATGCCCGCGCGGTGGCGCGGATGCGGGATCTGCCCGCAAGCGTCCCGATCTATGACATTTTTTCGGAGAACGAAACCGCCTATACGGTCAGTGAATTCTGTGAGGGCATATCGCTGGCCGAGCGGCTCCATCGTGTCGGCGGACGGATGCGCTGGGAAGAGGCGCGGCCGCTCTTCATCCCCATGATGACCTCCCTGATAGCGCTTCATGCTGCCGGCATCTATCATCTCGGTATCTGCCCCGAAAACCTGATTGTCGGCGCGGACGGCAAGCTGCGGCTTTGCGGTTTTGCCATCCCGCAGGCCCGCACGGCAAGCAGCGACCTCAAGCCGCAGTATCTGTCCGGCTATTCCGCGCCGGAGCAGTATCAGCTCGAGCAGCATGTCGGGGAAGCGACGGATGTCTACGGCCTCGCGTCTACGATTTTCCGGACGCTGGTCGGCAACCCGCCGCCGGATGGTGCCGCACGTTCCCGGGATTGTCGGGATCTGCTGGTGCCGGCGGAGGCGGCGAAGGAGCTGCCGGATCATGTGGCGGCAGCGCTGTTCAACGCGTTACAGCCGGATCCGGAGAAGCGCACCGCGACCGTCGCGGCGCTGCGGGACCAGCTGTCGGCCGCTCCGGCTGTGACGGCGCTGCTGCATGACGAGCAGTCGGCGGAAACGGCCGTCTCCGTCCCCGCTGCGGAGCCGCCGGAAGAGGACGAAAAACCGGAAAAGGACAAGAAAACGGGCCGCCGTGCCGGTTATGCTATCGCGATTGTGGTGGGCGTGCTGGTGGTGCTGGTGCTGATTGCGGGCTCGATTCTCTACATGCTGTTCCCGGATCAGATGAAGGAGTTTTTCGGCGGCGGGAGCACGCCGTCCTCGGATATTACGTCGGGTGAATCGAGTACCGCTGCGACGATTTACCGTCCGGATGACGACACCTCCTCGGAGGCGGAACTGAAATATCCGGTTGCGGATGTGGTCGGCAAGAACTACTATAAAGTAAAGGATCAGAGCTTCGGCAGCCGCAAGCTGGTGCTGGGCGGCCTGCGCTACAGCGATACCGTCCCGAAGGGGGAGATCCTTGAGCAGTCCCCCGCCGCGGAGAGCGAGGCGTTGATCACCGAGGCGATCGAGGTCATCATCAGCGCCGGGCCGGAGAAAATTCAGATTCCGGATGTGCGCGGCTGGAAAGAGGAGCATGCGCGCAAATATCTTGAGGCACTGGGCTTTGAGATCGAGGAAACGGTGATGCTGCCGGTTTCCTCCTATGAACGCGGTTGTGTCGATTCGATCAGTCCCGCGATGGGCAACCGGCTGTCAGTTGGCAGCAAAATCATTCTGCGGGTCAGCAACCAGGCTCCCACCACGACACCGACGGTACCTGCGCCCTCTTCACCGCAGGTGCCCGGTATTCCGGGTATGGCCGGTCAGTCGCCGGAAGGTGACGAATAAGACAACGGAGAGGGGATGCGCAGATGTCGCACAGGTATAGATGGATTTCCGGGCTGCTTGCCGTCGCCATGCTGATGCTGAGCGGCTGCTTTTCCCCACGCAAAACGCCGGGTGTCGGCGCTGAAAGCGGCGTCTCTGTGCCTTCGGCCGCGTCGTCGACGGTCGGGCCGACGTCAGGAACCACCGATCCGATCTACACAGCGGCAGACGGTCGTCCGCCACTGGAGGATGCGCTCAAGGAGCTCTATTCGCAGGCGGACAGCCGTTATCAGATGATGGTTTATCTGATAGTCGATACCGACGGTGGGACGCTGGAAACGGATTTCGGCCTGTCTCTTATACACATCTGACGCTGCCGACGAAGCTAGAA
>USLV01000319.1 GCA_900555705.1 uncultured Oscillospiraceae bacterium
AGAGAACCCGCGCGGCAAAGGTAGAGTTGTTGCCGCCGCCGTGCTCGGCGTGCAGCATAAGACAGACATCCAGTACCCGTGCCTCTTCCTCGGTATAGCTCTTGTCCGGACGGATGCTGCGGAGGATGGATTCCGCCGTCGAGAGATGCGGCTCGATGGGATGGAAAAACATGCTCTTATGATCGTAGTGCCGCCGCTTGACCTGATAGGCATAGGCCATGATGGTGGGCATGCGGGCGATCAGCTGGATCGACTGGCGCAGCACATTTTCGAGCGTCAGTTCATCCGGCGTATCGTCATACGAATAGAGGGCGAGCACCGAACGCGAGAGCTTATTCATAATGTTCGGCGAGGGCGCCTTGATGATCATGTCCTCGGCAAAATACTCCGGCAGCTCGCGGTAGGAGGAAAGCAGCTCGCAGAGCGCGCCCAGCTGTTCCGAAGTCGGCAGCTGGCCGAACAACAGCAGCCAGACAATCTCCTCGAAGCCGAAGCGGTTCTCCTCGATGCAGCCCTGCACCAGATCCTCCACGCTGAGACCGCGATAGGTGAGGCGTCCCTCGACCGGTGCCTTCTCCCCTTCGTTGATGACATAGCCGTGCACATTGCAGACACTGGTCAGTCCCGCCACAACGCCGCTGCCGTCCGCGTTGCGCAGCCCGCGCTTCACGTCGTAACGGGCAAATTTGTCCGGCTCGATCTGGTTATTTTTCCGGAACTCCTCGCATAGAGATAAAAACGTATCCCGACTCAGCGGGCTCGAATAGGTATCCATCGGACATCATGCCTTTCCACCGGTCGGCCATCAAGCAGCCTCCCGGCATGAGTGTGATACCTTTTATTATACAGGCCGCTTCTTCCAAAGTCAAGCAACGCTGTATAATAATGCAGCGAAGGAGCCCTTTTCTTTCAGATTTCCCGCCTCCGAAAGCCGAAAGTTCCGAAAAATCCATTGAGAAATGAAAGATGAAAAAATTCGCTATGCACAAAAGACATCCGTATGACAAGAGAAAGGAAGCCGGTTATGAAGCTCTACATCCTGCTGCTCGCTCTCGTATTCACCCTTCTGCTGCTGATCCCACTGCCCGCGCTCGGCCTTTTTGCAGAGGACAAGCCACTCCCGGCTCCCGACTCCTCCCTGCCGTCCGACAACTCCTCTTCCAACATCCCGGCCGGCAATCCTTCGGTCGAAAGCACGCCACCGACGGACACAACCGCCGTTTTCCGGGTGCTGGACAGCAACACCAACCAGGTCGTCACTCTTTCGGAGCGCGACTTCCTGATCGGCACCCTCGCCGCCGAGATGTACCCCTCTTATCATATTGAGGCGCTGAAAGCACAGGCGGTCGCGGCCTATACCTACTACAGCTACCAGCGGACAGCCGCACGTGCGGAGAAGGACGACCCGGCCGTCGCCGATTTTTCGGACGTGCCCTCCACTTTCCCGGAGGTCTATAGCAAAGAGGGACTGCAAAAGCGCTGGGGCGCCAATTTCGACACCTACTATCAGAAAATCTGCGAGGCAGTCGATGCGGTGTTCGGTAAACGGATTCTCTATGACGGGAAACCGATCATGGCGGCCTATCATGCTCTGTCTTTCGACACCACGGAAAAAGCCTCCGTCGTCTGGGGCACGGATTATCCCTATCTGCAGCCCGTTCCCTGCTCCGGCGACAAGCTCTCCCCCTCATATGAGTCGGTTGTAACCTTCACAGCCGCCGAGTTTGCCGGAAAGCTGAGCAGCGACAGCCGCAAGCTCGAGGGGGATCCCGCCGGCTGGATTGACGACAATATCCAGCGCTCCGAAGCGGGCACCGTCACCTCCATTACCATCGGCGGCGAGGCTATGACCGGCCGGGAGCTGCGGCAGCTTCTCGAGCTCCGCTCCGCCTGCTTCACCGTCTCCTATGCGTCGGATACCGGTTTCACCTTCCGCGTACAGGGCTACGGCCACGGCGTCGGACTCAGCCAGTACGGCGCCGACTATCTGGCCCGTCAGGGAGCGGACTGGCAGGAGATCCTGCATTATTATTACACAAACGTCACCATCTCCTGAACAGACACGCCAAAAACCTGTCTCTTATACACATCTCCGAGCCCACGAGACCTCTCTACATCTC
>USLV01000320.1 GCA_900555705.1 uncultured Oscillospiraceae bacterium
ATGCCGAGCCGCCGCAGGAGCTCATAGGCCATCACCGCGCCGGACATCGCGTGGTTCACCCGATTGACGGCATTGCCGATGTCGTGGATGAAGCCCGCGATCCGCGCCAGCTCGCAGCTCCGTTCGTCATAGCCGAGCGCCGCGAGAATCCGGCCCGCAACCTCGGCGGTCAGGCCCGCGTGGGCATAGCCGTGCTCGGTATAGTGGATGCGGCCGAGCGCCTCGTTTCCCGCCGCGACCAGCACCCGCAGCTCTTCATTTTGCCGGATATCGTCATAGGTCAGCATAGTCATCCCCCTGTTTTGTCAGGCTTTCCCTATCATTTTACCCGGTTTTCCCCGCCAATACAAGAAAAACTTCTGTAAAACCGCCGTTGCATGCAGAGGGGACGGCGTGGTAAAATAGGAAGTGAGAAAACAGATAAAGGGGGGCGGCGGTATGCTGCTCGCACTGGACATGGGCAACACCAATATCACGATCGGCGTTTTCGACGGGGAACGGCTGCTCTTCGAATCCCGGCTTGCAACCAACCACCAGAAAACCGAGGATCAGTACGCAATTGATTTCATGGATATCTTCCGTCTCTACCGTATCGCGGCAGATCAGTTTGACGGCGCTATCCTCAGCTCGGTCGTCCCGGGGCTCGACCGCCCGGTCCGGCACGCGGTTGAGAAGGTGACCGGCATCCGGCCGTTACAGGTCGGCCCCGGCACCAAAAGCGGTATCAATATCCGCATCGACAACCCCGCTCAGCTCGGCGCCGATCTGCTGGTCGGCGCGGTCGCGGCGATGGCGCGTTACGGCGCGCCCTGCATCATCTGGGATCTCGGCACGGCGACCACCGTCTCGGTACTCGACAAAACCGGCGCCTTTCTCGGCGGCGCGATCATGCCCGGCGTCGGCACCTCCTTCGATTCGCTGATCTCGCGCGCCTCGCTGCTGCCCCGTATCAGCATGGAGGCCCCGGCGCACGCCATCGGCGCCAACTCCATCGCCTGTATGCAGTCCGGCGCGGTCTACGGCACCGCCGCCATGCTCGACGGCATGTGCGACCGGATCGAGGCAGAACTCGGCTATCCCGCGCAGGTCATCGCCACCGGCGGTCTCGGCCGCGACATTGTGCCCCACTGCCGCCGTCACATTGAATACAACGATACCCTGTTGCTCGATGGACTGCGGCTGATCTTCGAGAAAAACCGAAAATAACAGCGCGGACGGCGGTCGGCCGCGGCGAAGCAGTCAACAGGCGCTTCAGCCCATCTCGCCTCCGCCTTCCCGCTGATGACCATACAAACAAATACAGGCGCTGTATCCCGGACAGGGAACAGCAGCAAGGAGGAATTTTGTATGAAAACCCGTTCAAACCAGCGCCCGATCGTCACCATGACCTTTACCGCCATTCTGGCGGCACTGATCCTGCTGATGACCTTCACCGGCATCGCCTATATTCCCATCGGGCCGCTCAAGCTCACTCTCAACGCCCTGCCGGTCGCGGTCGGCGCCGTTGTGCTCGGACCGATGGCCGGGCTGTTGCTCGGCGCGGTGTTCGGCCTCTCGAGCTTTCTGACCTGTGTGCTCGGTATGGACGCTTTCGGAGTGCTGTTGCTTGGCATCAGCCCGGTCGAAACCTTCCTGATGTGTATGGTGCCGCGGCTGCTTTGCGGTCTGCTGCCCGCGCTGCTCTACAGGGCGCTCAAAAAGGTGGACAAAAACGGAACGGTGTCCGCCGCCGTGGCCTGCACCGCCACCGCCGTCATCAACACGCTGCTCTTCATGGGGGCGCTCTGGCTCTTTTTCATTGATGATATCGCGAGCAACCCGCAGATCATCGAGCTGCTCGGCGGAGTCATCGACAGCTTCCCCGCCCTTTTCGCCGCGTTCGCCGGTGTCAACGCTGCGGTCGAGGCGGCGGGCAACCTCATTCTCGGCGCGGCCATCGTCAAGGTGCTGTTTACCCTGCAAAAGCGGATGGGCTGACGCCATCTCCGACTCAACAGCGATAGCGGCTTTCCGCATCATTGAAATCCCCTGCCGAAAGGCAGGGGATTTCAGCTTGTCGAAAAAGTCCGGCTAAAGCCGGCCATTTACGCCAAGC
>USLV01000321.1 GCA_900555705.1 uncultured Oscillospiraceae bacterium
CGCTCCTCCCCGACCGTGAGCGGCTTTGTCCGCCCCTGCCAGAGCAGCGGCAAAATACCGCTGCCGGTCCCGAGATCACAGACGCGGTCCCGGCTTTGCGGCGCGGCAAAATCGGCCAGCAGCAGCGCATCCGCGCCGAAGCAGCAGCCGTCGTCCACATAGACGCCGCCCGCCTCCCCGAGCGATGTCAGCGGCTCCCAGCGCGCCGCGGATTCGGTTGGCATCGGCTCTCTCCTCTCATCTCTCCGCGGCAGTCGCGGCAATAGCCGTAGAGCTGCAACACATGGTCGGTCACCTCAAAGCCCGCCTCTTCGGACAGCTCCCGCTCCAGCGCCTCCAGCGGACAGGCGGGCAGGTCGAGCATCCGGTTGCAGGATTTGCAGATCATATAATGGCGGTGGCGATGCGCGGCGGACAGCGCATAATAGCGCTCGCCGCTCTCAAGCCGCCCCTGCTCCAGCTCGCCGCGCGCGAGCATCGCCTCCAGATTGCGATAGACGGTGGATTTCGCGAGCGCGGGCTGCTCCGCCACCGCACGCGTATAAATCTGGCTCGCGGTCAGCGGCCCTTCCGCCGTTCGCAGAACGGCGAGAATCCGCTCTTTCTGTCGGGTTACGCGCGTCTCGGCCATATCCGGCCGCCTCCCTTCACTTTTGTGAAGCGATTTCCTTGCAAAATCGCGAAAACCTGCTTATAATAAAGGTATCTTCATTATAATCGGAGGAAAGCAAAATGGCAATACTGATTACGGGCGGCTGCGGCTATATCGGCAGCCATACCTGTCTCGAGATGCTGGCCGCAGGTCAGGATATCGTCGTGATCGACAACTACTACAACGCAAAGCCGGAGGCGCTGCGCCGCGTGAAGGAGCTCGCCGGGCGCGATTTCCCCTTCTATGAGTGCGATATCCGTGACCGCGAGGGACTGCGGCGGGTCTTCGCCGCCCACCCGATCGAGGCGGTCATCCATTTCGCGGGACTCAAGGCGGTCGGCGAATCGGTGCAGAAGCCGCTGCTCTATTTCGACAACAACGTTGGCGGCACCATCACCCTCTGTGAGGCGATGGCCGAGGCGGGCTGCAAGCGGATGGTGTTTTCCTCCTCCGCCACGGTCTACGGTATGCACAACCCCTCCCCGCTGAAGGAGACCATGCCGACCGGCGGCGTCACCAATCCCTATGGCCGCACCAAATTCATGATCGAGGGGATTCTCGAGGATCTCTGCACCGCCGATCCCGAGTGGACGGCTGTGCTGCTGCGCTATTTCAACCCGATCGGCGCTCACGAGAGCGGCCGTATCGGTGAGGACCCGAACGGCATTCCGAACAATCTGATGCCCTATATCTCGCAGGTCGCGGTCGGCAAGCTGCCGCGCCTGTCGGTTTTCGGCGACGACTACGATACCCACGACGGCACCGGTGTCCGCGACTATATCCATGTGGTCGATCTGGCGCGGGGGCATGTGAAGGCGGTGGACTACGCAATGGCGCATCCGGGCGCCGAGGCGATCAATCTCGGCACCGGCACCGGCTACAGCGTGCTGGATCTCGTCCACGCCTTCGAGGAGGCGAACGGTGTGCCGGTCCCCTATACCATTGCGCCGCGCCGCGCGGGCGATATCGCGACCTGCTATTCCGATCCGGCAAAGGCGAAGGCGCTGCTCGGCTGGGAGGCGCAATACGGGGTGCAGGATATGTGCCGCGATTCCTGGCGCTGGCAGTCGCAGAATCCAAACGGCTACGACGGCTGAGCCGCCGTCTGCAAACAGAGAGGGGCCGGAGACAGGTTTGTCTCCGGCCCCTCTCTGTTTTTGTCGGGCAGTAGATAGGGGGTATATTTTCGCTCTGTTGTATTTTTCTAAAATATATAATTCTGTATAAAATTATGTCATATTGCCGGTCAGGGTCATGAGCGCCGACAGCGCCGCAATCGGCGCCGTCTCGCAGCGCAGGATACGAGGACCGAGGGTCGCGACCTTCGCGCCGAGCGCCCGCAGCGCCTCCACCTCGCCCGGGTCAAAGCCGCCCTCCGGTCCAATCCTGTCTCTTATACACATCTGACGCTGCCGACGAAGCTAGAAGTGTAGATC
>USLV01000322.1 GCA_900555705.1 uncultured Oscillospiraceae bacterium
CTTCTAGCTTCGTCGGCAGCGTCAGATGTGTATAAGAGACAGGCTGAACGGTGCGGTGACACTCGGCACCTTCGACGGCGCGAACATTGAGATTGTCGAACAGGCCGGGGAGGAGAACAACTATATCTTCGGGCTCACCGTCGAGGAGATCGAAGAGCTGCGGCCGACCTATGCACCCCTCCGGCTTTACAACAGTGAGCCACGCATCCGCCGGGTGGTGGATTCACTGGTCGACGGTACCTTCGACGACGGTGGCACCGGCATGTTCCGCGAGCTGTATCATTCGCTGCTGAAGGGCGCCTCCTGGCACCGGCCGGATGCCTATTTCCTGCTCGCGGATTTCCTCGATTACCAGGAGACGCGACTGCGTGCCGGACGCGATTACCAGGATCGGGTGGCCTTTACGCGGAAATGCCTGCTCAACACGGCAAACGCCGGTATATTCTCCAGTGACCGGACAGTCATGGAATATGCCAAAGACATCTGGAAGCTATGAATACGGAAAAACGGCTGCCCGTCAAATGACGGGCAGCCGTTTTTGTCTATATAGATGAATCAGACGGGGTGGACACCCTTTTCCTCGTTGAGATGGGCGCCGTCAATGCCGTACTTTTTGTTGCGGCGGGCCTCAAAGAACTTCACCGCCACCGCACCGAACTGCGCATAGGTCAGGACGTCCTCCTCCTGCTCATACCACTCCGCCATTTCGGCACGGATCTTCTCGAGCTCCGGCTCCAGCTGGTCGGCGGGACGGCAGGTGATCGGCTTCTCGTCGCCGATGATCTTCTTGATGAACTCCGGTTTGATCGGCACCGGCGTCGCGCCGTATTCGCCGCGAACAAGCCCCTTGAACTCCTTGGTCACCATCTTGTAGCGCTCGCCGCTGATGACGTTGAACACCGCCTGCGAGCCGACAATCTGGGACGAGGGCGTGACGAGCGGCGGATAACCGGCATCCTCACGGACGCGCGGCACCTCCTGCAGCACCGCCTCAAGCTGATCCTCGCGGCCCGCCTGCTTGAGCTGGCTGACGAGGTTCGAGAGCATGCCACCCGGCACCTGGTAGATCAGGGCGTTGGTATCGACCTCGAGCATCTTCGGATTGAGCAGTCCACTGTCCATATACTTCTTGCGCAGGCCCTTGAAGTGCTGGTTGACCTCGTTGAGCTTGAGAAGATCAAGCCCGGTGTCATACTCCGTTCCCTGCAGCGCAGCCACGATCGACTCGGTGGCCGGGTGGGAGGTGCCGAGCGCCAGCGGAGAAAGCGCGGTATCCACAACGTCCGCGCCCGCTTCGATCGCTTTCATCAGTACCATGTCCGCAATGCCGGCGGTGAAGTGGGAATGAATCTGAATCGGGATCTTGACCGTCTCCTTGAGCGCCTTGACGAGCGCATAGGTCTCATAAGGCACCAGCAGTCCGGCCATATCCTTGATACAGATGGAATCCGCGCCGGTCTCCTCCAGCGCCTTGGCGTATTTGACAAAATACTCGATATTGTGCACCGGGCTGGTCGTATAGGAGACCGCCACCTGCACATGCGCACCGGCTTCCTTACGGGCCGCCTTGATCGAGGTCTCGAGATTCCGGATATCGTTCAGCGCGTCGAAAATCCGGATGATGTTGATGCCGTTCGCCACAGACTTCTGCACGAAATACTCCACGACATCGTCCGCATAGTGGCGATAGCCCAGCATGTTCTGGCCGCGGAAAAGCATCTGCAGCGGGGTGTTGGGCATGTGCTTTTTCAGCGTACGCAGACGCTCCCACGGATCCTCGCCGAGAAAGCGCAGGCAGGAGTCAAAGGTGGCGCCGCCCCAGCATTCCAGCGAATGGAAGCCGATCGCGTCCAGCTGTTCCAGCGCGGGCAGCATCTCCTCCGTCGTCATACGCGTCGCGATCAGAGACTGATGCGCGTCGCGCAGTATGGTCTCGGTAATTCCGACCTTTGCCATTTCGATCATCCTTTCGCTCGTCAGTTGAGGGAAATCAGCGCTTTGCCGGAATCCACACTCTCACCCTTGTTGCTGTCTCTTATACACATCTCCGAGCCCACGAGACCTCTCTACATCTCGT
>USLV01000323.1 GCA_900555705.1 uncultured Oscillospiraceae bacterium
CCGGAGAGCGGCGGAGAAGCCGACGGCTTCCTCGCGGGGCTACGCAGGGCTTTGTCCTGAGAGGATGTCAAGCGCAGCATTGTCTTTGACAGGGGCTGGGCATTGTCATAACAAAACAACAGAAAGGAAGAGAAAACATGGCGATTAACACAATTGCACTGGCGACCACGATGACGGAGGAGCTCGACCGGGCGGTTGCCCAGAAGGCGGTTACCGGCTTTTTCGCCGACAACGCGCTGCGCGCGAAGTTTGTCGGCGCGGGCACGGTGCTGATCCCGGAGGTCGGGGTCAGCGGACTCGGCGACTATGACCGCGACACCGGCTTTGTCCAGGGCGCGATCACGGTCTCCAACAAGTCCCACACCCTCACGATGGATCGCGGCAGAAGCTTCCATCTCGACGCGCAGGACGCCGACGAGAGCGGCATTCCCGATCTCGCGGGGGAGGTTTCGGGAGAGTTTGTCCGGACGCAGGTTGTGCCGGAGCTCGACGCCTATGTCCTCTCGAAGCTCGCGGGTTATGCCGTCGGGAAAGCCCAGACCGTCACCGGCACCCCGGCGTCGCAGGCGTACAAGATGCTGACCGGGGCGATCGAGAAGGTGCAGAACGCGGTCGGCTATGAGGAGGAGCTGGTCTGTTTTGTCAACAGCACCTTCCATTCCGCGATCCAGTCCACCGACGAGCTGACGCGGCAGCTCACGGTCGGCAATTTCCGCAAGGGCACGGTGGATTTGCAGGTCAAGTCGCTGAACGGCGTCGCGATTCTGCCGGTCAACGACAGCCGGATGAAGACCGCCTACACCTTCAACGACGGCGCCTCGGAGGATCAGGAGGCGGGCGGCTTCACGCCGACGACGACGGCAAAGAGCATCGGATTTCTGGTGCTGCCGAAGCGGGCGGGGATGCTCGTCAAGAAGACCGAGAAGACCCGAATCTTTGCGCCGAACGCCAATCAGAAGGCGGATGCCTGGAAGATTGACTACCGCATCTACTACGATCTGTTCATCAAGAACAGCCTCGCCGCCGGGGTGTATGCCTACACCTACTGATACATAGGGGCAGGTTTTCGGATGGCCTCCGGCCGGTGGAACACCGGTCGGAGAATCGTCCGGATCGGGGCTTGTTATCACTATAGTAATAAGGGAGTAGGTTTTGGGAAAACACGAACCAATTATTCCTATAGTAATAAGCGAGACTTCGAGAGATGGGTTTTGTTATTACTATAGTAATAAAAGGGGGCCAAAACACGAATTAGTTATTCCTATAGTAATAAGGGTGCAGGTTTTGGGAAAACACGAACCAGTTATTCATAAAGGAGGAAGACACGATGACAACCGGGCGCGAGGTGCTCGAGCGGGCGATGTATCTGCTCGGCTACACCGATCACACCGGCAATCTGGACGGGATGCAAAGCGCCGAGCTTTTCCGGCGCGGCCTCCCGGTTCTCAACCAGCTTTACTGCGATCTCTGGCAGATCGAGCAGCGCGGCCCATTCTGTGAGCTTTGCTCGGCGGAGGAGCCGCTCGCTCTCTCCGCCCGCGCGGTCAACGACATCCTGCCCTACGGCGTCGCAATGCTGCTGGCGGATTTCACCGGCGACGCCGCAAACCAGAGCAAATTCACGGCGCTCTATAACCAGAAGCGCGCCGCCGCCGGGAAACCGGCGATGCGGGTTCGCGATGTGCTGCCGGGGAGGTGGGGCGGTTGAAGTATCCCGCGATTGGCAGTGACCGGGCCTATCGGGTCACGGTGCCGGCGCTGGACGGCGGGCTGCACACCGAGCGGCGTCCCGACGCCATTGGCGACAGCCAGCTCTCCGGCTGTCTCAACATGTGGTTTCGCAACGGGCGGCTCGAGACCCGTCCCGGCTTCCAGACCGGCCCCGAGGACATCCCCGGCGGCTCCGGCTGGGATGCCGATTATGTATCCAGTGAAGGCGAACGCCTTTACAAAACGGGGCTGTACTACGATGCCTACGAGGTGCGGCGGACGGTCGCGGTCGTCTCGCTCGACGCCACGGTCAAGGGGGACTGCTCCTATCGCTCGGAGGGCGGGGCGGGCTCTGTCTCTTATACA
>USLV01000324.1 GCA_900555705.1 uncultured Oscillospiraceae bacterium
CAAGGAGGCCGGACAGGGATAACGGTTTGGGAAGGAGGCGTTTGCCATGGCAAAAATACAGGTGCTCGACCGGCATACGGCGGAGCTGATCGCCGCCGGGGAGGTGGTGGAACGCCCCGCCTCGGTCGTCAAGGAGCTGCTGGAAAACACCATCGATGCCGGTGCAACCGCCGTGACGGTGGAGATCCGCAACGGCGGTGTGGCGTTGATCAGTGTCTCGGACAACGGCAGCGGTATCGCGCGGGAGGATGTCCCGATCGCGTTTCTTCGCCATGCGACCAGCAAGGTGCGGACTGAGCAGGATCTCGAAGCGATCGGAACGCTCGGCTTCCGCGGCGAGGCGCTCGCCTCGATTGCGGCGGTTGCACGGGTCGAGCTGCTGACCCGGACGGCGGATGAACTGGCGGGTACCCGCTATCGGATCGAGGGCGGGGAGGAGGTCGCGCTTGAGGACACCGGCTGTCCGCAGGGAACGACAATCCTCGTGCGGGATTTGTTCTATAATGTGCCTGCACGCATGAAATTCCTCAAAAAAGACGTGAGCGAGGGCAACGCCGTCGCGGGCGTTGTCGAACGCCTCGCGCTGTCCCATCCGGAGGTCTCCTTCCGGTTCGTCCGTGAGGGGCGGGAGGAGCTGCTGACCCCCGGCGACGGCAGCGCGCGCTCCTGTATCTATACGGTGCTTGGCCGGGAGGTTTCGAACAGCCTGATCGAGACGGACTATACCCTCGGCGGCGTCCGGGTTCATGGCTTTGTCTGCAAGCCCTCTGCCGGGCGCGGCAACCGGACGATGCAGCATTTCTTCATCAACGGCCGCTATGTCAAGACGCGGACCGCGATGGCGGCGCTCGAGCAGGCGTATAAGGGTGCGATGATGGTCGGGAAGTTCCCGGCCTGCGTGCTCTATCTCGAGCTGCCGCCGGAGGCGGTGGACGCCAATGTCCACCCGGCGAAGATCGAGGTGCGGTTCACCAATGAAAAGCCGGTTTTCGACGCGGTTTATCATGGCGTGAAATCGGCGTTGGCCGCCGGGGACACCCCGGCGCGGGCGACGCTTCCCGCGAAAACGCCGGAACGTTTTCGCCCGCAGCCGCCGTCCGCACAGGGCGAACAGCTGCATTTTCGTGAGAAAACCCCGCCGATGCAAACGGCGCACGAGACGGCAAAGGCGCTCGCAGGCTTCCTCGAGGAGGAGCCGCCCGCACAGCCGCCGGAAACCGCGCAGCCGCTTCCGAAGCGGCCGGAACCGCCGATGGAGCGGGAAGCGAAACCCCTCATGCTGCGGAGCAGCGCCCCCGCCTTTTATCCGCCGCCGGACATTGTCCGGACAACCCCCGGTCCGATGCACACCCCGGTAAAACCCGCGGCTGCATCGGATACGACGGAACAGCCGCTGCCGGAGGAACCGGCCGCAGCACAGGCGGAAGACACGGCGAACCCCCTGACGGCTGCCACCGAAGAGCGTGTTGTCTATGTCGGTGAGGCCTTCGGCACCTATTTGATTGTGGAGTGTAGCGGCTCGCTGTTTGTCATCGACAAGCACGCGGCGCACGAGCGGATGCTCTATAACCGGCTGCGGCAGACCGCCCACACCGACGCGCAATTGCTGCTTGAGCCAGTGGCGGTGCCGCTCGGCCGGGAGGAATATGACGCATTGCTGCCTGCCCTGCCATTGTTGCGGGAGGCGGGCTTCGAGGTTGAGGATTTCGGCGGTTCGCTGCTGGTGCGGGGACTGCCGATGCTGCTGACCGGCGGGGACGCCGCCGCGCTTCTGGAAGAGATCGCGGGCGGGCTGCTCGAGGGCAAACGCGGCATATCGGTTGACCGGCTCGACTGGATCTATCATTCGGTCGCCTGCCGCGCCGCCGTCAAGGCGGGGGATCATCAGTCCCCGGAGGAGCTGGCGGCGCTCGCGACACGGGTGATGGAGGACGAGGAGATTCGTTACTGCCCGCATGGACGTCCGGTCTGCTTTGAGCTGACGCGGCGCGAGCTGGAGAAGCAGTTCGGGCGGATAGGATAGGGAGAGAGCATGGCGACAACCAGTCCAAAACAACCGCTGCTCGTCGTGGCGGG
>USLV01000325.1 GCA_900555705.1 uncultured Oscillospiraceae bacterium
CCACGCAACCGCCAGACGGCGGGCAGCAGGAACGCCATGGAAACCGGATGGTCATCCTCACAACAGACAATCGCATGCCGGTCTGCTGGAAATGCACGCATAAAATCACGCACCATCTCCGGGCTGTCTTCCGGAAACCCGGCCAGCCAGATTTCCTCCAGCTGGCTTTCCTGTCCGGCAGTCGCCGGCATACACTGTCCCATGTCTGTGTCAGCCTTCCCGCTCTACGCAGAAATATTTTTCCAGCCAGATCGCCGGACGATAGGATTGCTTCGCCTTGCGGAGACCCTCGACCCCTACGTCGTTCTCCCGATTAATATAGGTATAACCTGAAAGGGTTTTGGCAAATTCCTGATTGATGACCGCATAGGCACCGGCATAGGCCGAAAGCGCCTTTTCCACATGAACATCAAAGGTATCGGCCGTCAGCGGCGATCCAAACGTAAAGGCAACCACCTTTCTGTCAATACGGATCAGGCCACCGGACAGTGCCATGATCCGATGATGGTGCAGCGCCTCCTCGATAGCCTGCTTTTCCGCCGAGAGCTCCCCCTCCGCGTCCGGCCGCTCGGCGTACCACTGCGCCGCCATATCGAGTATCTCCGGAATATTCCGGTCGGTCATTGGCTCATAGTGCCAATCATGTGCCTTGGAAAATGCGGACACATGATTGCGCTTCGCATGATATTTCTTTCCGGCGAGGGTCGCCAGATCCTCCTGGCGGTAGAGATAGTCAAAATCGGCGTCGTGCGCCTCAATGGAAAACCTGCCCGGGAACCAGTCCTCTATTCGCGCGACCTCCTCCCGGCTGCATCCGAACAGCCGAAGAGGGTGGCCCTCCGCACGGGCACAGTCCAGCAGCAGCCGGACGCCCGCCCGTATATCCCCACCGACCGGAATCATGTCGATCGGGTTATCCGCTCGAAAGCGGATCAGCAGATAATCGCCCTCCCGGGCAATGCGGGTATCATAGTAATGCCGCCACATCATCATGTTGGCATAGGAATATTCACAGCAGCGGCTGTCGCAGGAACGCAGCAGCGGGATGGCCCAATCGGCATCCGCCAATGTCGGTTCCCGAAACGCCGGCTTGAGTTCAACCAAACAAAACGTCTCCTTTAATCTGTCGCACAATGGTATCGGTGATGTCCGCAACCGGCAAGGGTTTTCCCTTGTCGCCGCAGGGAACAACATGCCACCCCAGCTTTTCAGCCGCATAGAGCGCCGCCGGACGGCACTGCTCGAGATAGCGGACATCCCGTTCATGGATATCCCGTCTGGCCTCGTCCCCCTCATACCGCCGCATCACCAGCTCACGGGCGATCTCGGGCGGCATATCCAGAAAGAACACCGCATCCGGTCGTGGCAACCCCAGCAGGCGATACTCATAGTCCTCCATCCAGCGGAGGTACTCGTCCCACGCCGACCGCGGCAGCTTCGGCATCTGATGGATCGCATTGGAGGTCGTGTACCGCGCCGCGACGATCAGTACATCCTTCTCATAGTCCCGCTGCCAGCCAGTTCTGTAGCTGGCATAGCGATCTACCGCATAGAACGAGGATGCAGCATAGGCGTTGACTGCCTCCGGAGAGGAACCGAAATCACCGTTTAAATACATCTTCACCAGCGCGGAGGAGGGATTCGCATAGTCCGGAAAGGATATCTGCCGATAGCTTGTCCCGGATTTGTCGAGATACTCCCGCAGCCGCTCGAGCTGGGTGGATTTTCCGCAGCCGTCCAGGCCGTCAACCACGATCAGCCTGCCCATCGGCCGCTCCCCTCCCCGTTTTTATATTCTGATAGTGCTCCCGTACCTCTGCGGTTTTTCCGCAGCACATCTTTCCCTCCGGACACGGTCCTGTCAGGCAGGCGGGACCGGCGTTTTTGAAAAGACGGGGGGCCGCTTCAAGACAGAGTGCCAACATTTTCTCCGCCAGCTCCCGGATTTCCCATTGCGCCCGATTGCAGCAGCGATGGCGGAAAAAGTTCAGCAGGCTCCGGGCGTTCATCGTCATCATGATCTTGGTCGTGCAGGCATTCGGCAACACAAAACGCGCATCCTCAA
>USLV01000326.1 GCA_900555705.1 uncultured Oscillospiraceae bacterium
GTATGAAGCAGTTGACAGAGCAGTTTCTCGAGCAGCTTTCGGATGTTCGGGGCACGTTCGACGGCGCGTTCAGCGTGCGGGAAGACGGCGCCTGCGCCGGACGCCGCTCAACCGAGCACATCCGCATCGAGGACAAACCGGATGCGCCGGGGCTCGTGATCCATGTCGCGTCGGAGGCGCAGGGGGAGACGGTCTATATCCCCGCCTGCGTCACTCACGGCGGTATCGACGACCTTGTTTATAACGACTTTTATATCGCGGCGGGCGCGGACGTCGTGATTGTGGCGGGCTGCGGCGTCCACAGCGAGGAGGACACCGAGGCGCGGCACAACGGCATCCATCGGTTCTTTGTGGGCGAGGGCGCGCACGTCGTCTACCGGGAGAAACACCTCGGCACCGGCACGGGACGCGGTACCCGCCGCATCGATCCCGTGAGCGAGATCACGCTTGCGGCGGATGCCGAGTTGGAGATGGACACTGTTCAGCTTGGCGGTGTTGACCGCACCGAGCGGAAAACCACCGCCCGGCTCGGGGATCGGGCACGGCTGACCGTTCGGGAACGAATCATGACCGATGGCGACGAGACCGCTCACACCGCCTTTGAGGTGACGCTCGATGGGGAGGACAGCGGGGCGGAGCTGCTCTCGCGTTCGGTGGCGCGGGGCCATTCGCGGCAGGAGTTTGACTCCTGCATCCGTGGCAGGAACCGCTGTACCGGGCATTCCTCCTGCGACGCGATTCTGGCGGACGAGGGCTTTGTCGGTGCCTCTCCCCGGCTGGAGGCAGCCCATGTCGACGCGGCACTGATCCATGAGGCGGCAATCGGTAAGATCGCCGGGGAACAGCTGCTCAAGCTCCGCACTCTCGGGCTGACCGAGGAGGAGGCCGAGGAGCGGATTCTCGCGGGTTTCCTCAAATAAATGGTCTCTTCTTTTCCTGCCGTCCCTCTTGTGAAGAGGGGCGGCACCTGTTATAATGACAGGTATAGAAAAAGGGGAAAAGAGGAAAAAGCAGATGGTAATAGCATTGCAGCCGGATTCGGCAGAGGTCCGCTGGCTGGGACGGATCGGGAAACGGGATGGCGGCGCGCGGATCATTTGGACAAACAGCGGCTTTGCCGTGCGGTTTTGCGGGACATCGCTGCGGGTGGAGCTGTCGGCGAGCGCTTGGGAAAATGAGAACGCCCGACCGTATATCGGCGTGCTGCTGGACGGCGCGGAGCAGCCGTCGGAGATGCGGAAGTTTGGTGTGGATCAGCCGGGACGGGTGTGGTATACGCTGGCCGAAGGGCTGCCGGAAGGGGAGCACACGCTGTTGTTCGTCAAGCTGAGCGAGGCGCTGCAATCGGTCGTCACTGCCTACGCGCTGGAGACGGACGGTACGCTGCTCGCGCCGCCGTCCGCCCGCGGGCGCCGGTTGGAATTTATCGGCGATTCGATCACAACCGGCTTCGGCAATATATGCACCGAACCACACGGCCCCTTTCGGACGGGAGATCAGGATGGCTGGCAAAGCTATGCTGCGATGACGGCGCGGGAGCTGGATGCCGATTGCCATATCCTCGCGATCTCCGGCTTTGCGGCCTATAAGAGCCCGTTTGGCGGCGCCGTTCCGCCGCTCTACCCGTATATCGACGGTTTGGACAAGGAGCCGCAGCCGTGGGATTTCTCCCGATTTGAGCCGGACGCAGTGGTGCTGGCACTCGGGACGAATGACGGCTCCTGGATGGTCAACGACATATCAAAGGACATCCCGATGGAGGAGAAGCGCGAGGTATTTATTGAGACCTATGTCGCGTTTCTGAAGGAGGTGCGGGCGCGCCATCCGAAGGCGAAGCTGCTCTGCACGATCGGGATGCTGAATACCGTTTCAATTCCGGATGTGGAGCAGGCAGTGGCGCGTGCCCGGGCGGGGGGGCTGACGGATGTTGCCTATCTTCGGCTGCCGGAGGCGCAGTCCTACGGCGCCGGGCATCCTGCCGTCGCGGCGCACAGGGAGGCGGCCAACGTGCTGGTTCCGGTTCTGCGGGACTGGCTCGGCTGGTAAATGACACGATAAAAC
>USLV01000327.1 GCA_900555705.1 uncultured Oscillospiraceae bacterium
AGAATCGCGGGATTCTCGACCGAGAGCGGGCCGGTGCTTCCCGGCATCAGCGGTCGCCCGCCTGCGCACCAGACCGCGCGGCGCGTGTGCTCGACGTCACTGCCGTCCGCCCGATAGGCGCGGTTGACAAAAATGACGGGAATATCCCGTTCCCGGGCGCGCCGAACAGCCGCAGCACAGGCGGGCAGCGTCGCCTTCGCCTGCCGGATGCAGAGCGGGGACGCCTCCTCCAGAAAACCGTTTTGCATATCGATCACAAGCAAGGCCTGTCTGTCCATATTCATTTACCCCTCTGTATGTTGATATCTTCAGTATACTGTATTTTGCGGGAAGTTTCAAATGCGGATTTCCAAAGCTGCGCTGCCGCCATATAATACGTATTGACTAAATTTACGCTATGCTCTATAATAGATACCGTGCAAAATTGCAAATTATCAGGAATGAGAGGAATCACAAATGAAAACACGCAACCGTTGGACGCGCAGGGCACTGGGCATGCTGCTCGTGTTGGCGTTCTGCCTGCCGATGCTGCCGGTCATGGCGGCGCCCGCAGTGCCGGAGGGCTATACCCGGTACGAGGCGGAGGACGGCGTTCTGTTCGAATGTGAAGTGGGCACCAACGGGGACTACTCCGGCGGTCAGGCTGCCCAGAATATGCATATCAAGCACGCGACGTTTGACAACATCAGCTTCGATTTCTCGAACGTGTCGCACGTCAAGTTCTCGGTTCCGCGGACCGAGACCGGTATCGTCACCCTGGCGATCGGCTTTGTCTGCCGCGGCGAGGGCACGAATCCGGAGGGGGTTGTCGTCCGCTCCGGCGAGGGCAGCAAAAAGCTGGTTCCGATCGATCCTGAAAAGCTGACGGATATCTCGAACAACCGCAAGCAGGGAACGATTTCGGTGCAGGTGGACATGCAGGCCGGCGACAACGATATCTATGTGTCGAAGTGCATGGGCACCGGCAGCTGGCTCAACCTCGACTATATCGAGGTCAGCAACGCCACCACCCCCGGCTCGGTT
Organism: uncultured Oscillospiraceae bacterium; assembly: GCA_900555705.1. GTDB lineage: Bacteria > Bacillota > Clostridia > Oscillospirales > Acutalibacteraceae > UMGS1858. The sequence goes on from USLV01000327.1 coordinate 1,024, forward strand.
GAACCGCCTCAGAAAGAGGTCGTCAAACCGGCCAACCCCTTTATCACCAGTATCTACACGGCGGATCCCTCCGCCCGTGTCGGTGAGGACGGCCGCCTGTACATCTATCCGTCGCACGACATGTATCCGGCGCGCGGCTGTGATCTGATGGATCGCTATCACGTCTATTCCACCGACAACATGGTCGACTGGCGGGACGAAGGCGAAATCCTCAGCTCGGACGATGTCGAATGGGGCCGTTCGGAGGGCGGCTTCATGTGGGCGCCTGACTGCATCTACAAGGACGGCACCTACTATTTCTTCTATCCGCATCCCTCGGGCAATGGCAGTGATAAGGACACCGGCTGGAATGCGACCTGGAAAACCGGCGTTGCGACCAGCAAGTTCCCCGACAAGGGTTTTGAGGATCAGGGCTATGTCACCTATCAGGACGCGCAGGGCAACACACAGCCCTATGCCGGTTATGCGCTGATCGACCCGAATGTGTTTATGGACGACGACGGCCGCATCTATCTCTATATCGGCGGCGGCGGAAAGTCCTGGGTCGGCGAGCTGAATGACGATATGCTGACGCTGAAGGGCGAGCCGCAGCAGCTGGAAGGCCTCGAGGATTTCCACGAGGGCACCTGGGTGTTCAAGCGCAACGGCATCTACTACATGACCTATCCCGACAACCAGGGCCCCGACAACTGCCTGCGCTATGCCACCTCCTATTCCCCGCTCGGCCCCTGGACGAACCGCGGTATCTATCTGGAAGGGACCGGCTCCGGCACGTCCCATGGCTCCGTCGTGGAATACAAGGGCAAATGGTATGCGTTCTATCACAATGCCGCGATCGGCGAGGGCAATCTGCGCAGCATCTGTGTGGATGAGCTGTTCTTCAACGAGGACGGTACGATCCAGATGGTGAAGCAGACCGAAGAGGGCGTCGAGGCGGTTGGCCCGCGCGAGGAGCCGAGTTCGGATATGGTGAAGTATGAGGCGGAGGACGCGATCGCGGAAGGCGGTGCGGTTCTCGGCAGCGACGCGAAGG
>USLV01000328.1 GCA_900555705.1 uncultured Oscillospiraceae bacterium
GCCCGAGTCCCCGCAGAAAATCGGGAAGCAGCTCGGCGGGAAACAGGATGCCGGATAGCATGATCGACGGCAGGAACACCAGCTGTGAGAGCATGGTGAGCTTGGCCTGGGTGTTTATCGCCAATCCGAGTACACCGCCGACGGCAAGGGAGACCACAATCAGAAAAGCCAGAGAGAGGAAAAACAGCGGTAGCCGCTCCGGGATCGCCGAGTCAAACAGCAGAGGGGCGGCCGCACAGATAATCCCGCACATCAGGAGCAGATGCAGCAGTGCAGACAGGCCGGTTGCGGCCAGCCCCAGCCAGGCAGGAATACCGTTCGCACGGTACAGCTTCCGGATGTCGCTGCCGTAGAGCTCGGAGAGGGAGGGCGGCATTCCGATCAGCGCGCCCATCGACACGCCCATGACGCACATGGAGGGGATCAATGTATCCCCGGCCGTCGGCTGTATGTTGCTGAAAATACTGCCCATGACGGCAAAAAACAGCAGCGGTACCACATAACACGTAATCAGCAAAGACCGACTGCGGACATCCAGACGCCATTGCAGCGCCACACCATAGAGAAGCAGTTTCATATGTCTTTCCCTCCCATGATGTCGAGCACATGTTGCTCCAGCGTGCCGTGTTCTACCCGCAGATCCAGCACGGTCTCTCCCCGGCGACGGCAGCCGTCGAGCAGTGTCAGCAGTGTCCCGGCGATATCGGCGGACAGGAGTTGCCGTTCCTCTCGATCTGTGCGGATTGAGACGGTATAACACCCGTCGGCCTGTGTGGACAGTTCGGCGGATGTTCCGGAAAATACCAACTCACCGCTGCGAAGGATGGCAATCCGGTCGCTGAGCGCCGCCACCTCGGCCATATCGTGGCTGGCCAGTACAATGGTTTTGCCCTGCTCCCGCAGCCCACGTATATACGCGTGAAGCGACTGCCTGCCCTCGAGATCCAGTCCGGCGGTTGGTTCATCCAGAAAGAGGATATCGGGCTGTCCGACCAGCGCGAGCGCGAGATGCAGCCGTCGCTGCTGGCCGGTTGACAGTGCCGCGTACTGCCGGTTGGCCAGTTCGCTGATGCCGAGTGCAGAGAGGAGCGAGGCGTCGATCTCGGTTCGGTTGGCACAGGCAACCAGTCGCATCGCCTCCATCGGTCGGATATGTGCCGGGAGTGCGGCGGCCTGCATCTGGATGCCGGTTTTGCCGTTCAGGGAGATATGACCGCTGTCATAGCGGCGCAGTCCCTCGATGCATTCCAGCGCGGTGGTTTTACCCGCACCATTGGCGCCGAGCAGAGCAAAAATCTCCCCCTTTGCCACCCGAAAGCTCAGTCCCTTCAGCACGGTCCGGTCTCCATAACATTTCGTCAGGTTTTCCACCCGTATGGCGTCGTTCATGGGGCTTCCTCCGGAAAAATCTGGATGCCCTGGCGCTCAAAATAGATTGCCAGCGCGGGCTCGAGATAGCGGTTGACCGCGGTTTGTGTCTGCTGCCATGCCGTGTCGGCGTTGTTGATCTGCCCGAGTGCCATGAGTTTCGGCAACAGACGCATGTCTCCACCTGTAAAAGCCGTCACCATCTCCCAGAATGCCCCGGCGAGCGACTGCGCTGCTTCGCTGTCCGGTGGCACTCCCTTCTTTTGTAACCGGATCGCTTCTTCGCACAGCTGCTGAAAATCCGCCATGAATGCCGTTCCGCTTTCCCAGTTGAAACGACTGCGGATATGATCGAGCATCTGGTCGTCGAAGTGTTTGATCATCCAGTAGCAATCGTTTTTCAGCTGGAGATTCACGATGATATCGGCATACTTTTTGAAATCCACCGACTGCATCTGCAATACCTCCGCCCGGAGTGTTTCGATCTCCCGGAGGGAATCCGAAAGCACCCGCAGCTTTTCGCGGAGGATATCTGCCTGGCCGGCCAGCGCTTCCGCCACTTCGGCGGGGGTGTCCAGCGTGGAGAGACGGTTTTGAATATCGTTTAGAGAAAACCCCAGATGTTTCAATGACAGGATCTGGTGCAACCGAATCAAATCACGGTCAGTATAGAG
>USLV01000329.1 GCA_900555705.1 uncultured Oscillospiraceae bacterium
GAGGTTATTATACCCCCGGAACCAACGTTCGGTCAAGGAAGAACCGGCGCTTTCCAGTCACCATTCAGAGAGTCAGCATGCTGCCCGCCCGGAGCTCCCGAAGCTGCGCTCCGAGACGGGCCTTCAGCCGGTCGAAGGCCTTCTCTCCGGTGCAATGACAGGTGTAGTACACCGTTCGCCGGGACGCCAGCTCATCGGCCAGCGCCACCAGCAGCGTCTCCGGCTCGCAGCCGCCGTCCCGCGGGTTCGAGAGATGGAACCCGCCGATCACTGCGTCCAGCTTGCCGCCCGCGAGTGCCTCCGCCCGTTCGAGAATATTGAGAATCCCCCGGTGGGCACAGCCCGCCAGCAGCACCCGCTTCCCGTCCTCCTCGATCAGCAGGCTCTGCTCATGCCGGAACGGATCCGGACGATAGCCCGTCCCCTCCCGGATCAGCAGCACATCGTTGGAGCCGGAGAGCAGCCGCTGCCCATCCACCGACGAGAAGAGCAGCAGCCCGTCGGCGATCCTCCGCTCGCCCGCCGACGGCCGCAGCCGTTCCGTCCCGTCCCGCAGCGGCGGCACCCCGATGTCGTCCACGTGGCCGTCCGGCCGCCGGGCGTAGTGCCGTTCCAGCGCCGCTTCGTGCACAAAGACCGGCGCAGTCGGATTGACTGCCAGAAATGCGGCCAGCCCGCCGCCGTGATCATAGTGGCCGTGGGACAGCACCGCGAGCTCCACCCGCGAGACATCCACGCCCAGCTGTTCCGCATTCCGCAGAAACAGCTCGGTCTTCCCCATATCAAACAGCAGCCGCCGTCCGGCCGCCTCCACATGGAGACTCAGCCCATGCTCGCGGCCGAATGCCGGTGACAGCGCACGGTCCTCCGTCAGCACACAAATTCGCATACCGCTCATTCCTCCACCACAAACAGCGCCTCCGGGAGCCGCCCGCGTGTGCTGCGCACCCGCAGCCCCGCCGCCGTCAGCCGCTCCAGCTCCGCCGGGAATGCAGGCGACACCCGCTCTCCCGGCGCAAGCAACGGAATGCCCGGCGGATAGACCCAGACATATTCCGCCCCTACCCGGCCAACGCTTTCACGCAGCAATCGGGCGGCAGCCGGACGGTTCTCCGCCTCCGCGATCGGCAGAACCGTCTCCACCCGGTCAGGCGTCGGCACAGCCTGCGGCGGTGTCGGCAGCTCCCACAGCGCGGCGTCCAACGTCTCCAGCGCCCCGGCCAGCCGTTCAAAGCCCTCGTCCGTATCACAGATGCTGGTCATGGCCACGGCGTAATCCCCGGCCGCCATCTCCAGCTCCAGTCCATAGTCCTCCCGCAGCCGCTGCATCAGCGCAGGGCCGGTCAGCGCGGTTCCACGGGCCGATATCACGAGCTTTCCCAGATCGAGCGCAGCGATGGCGGCATGCGCCTCCGCACGGTCCCGCCCCTTCCCCAGCACCCGGAGCCACCGCAGCCCTTCCATCCGCCGGTCAAACGCGCGCAGCCGCGCCTCATAGGCTGCAAACAGCGCCTCTCCCTCCGTCTCCAGCAGCCGGATACAGCGATCCGCGCTCGCCATCAGCAGGTAGGACGGGCTGCTGGTCTCGAACACCGCGAGCTCTCGCTGCACCCGCTCGCCGTCCACCCGCTCGCCGCCGACATGCAGCAGCGCGGTCTGGGTCAGCGCGGGCAGCGTCTTGTGCAGGCTCTGAATCACCAGGTCCGCCCCCGCACGGACGGCTCCCCCTGAAAATAGTGGCGAAAAACCGAGATGCGCGCCGTGTGCCTCGTCGACCAGCAGCGGGATACCGTGCCGGTGGGCAATGGCAGCGATGGAGGCGATATCCGACAGCACCCCCTCATAGGTCGGGGAGGTGACGACCACGAGCCGGATCTCAGGATGTTCCGCCAGCGTCCGTGCCACCGCCTCCGGCGGCAGACTGCCCGCAATGCCGAAATCCTCATCCACCGGCGGCAGCAGATAGACCGGACGGAGTCCCCGCACTGTCTCTTATACACATCTCCGAGCCCACGAGACCTCTCTACATCTCGTA
>USLV01000330.1 GCA_900555705.1 uncultured Oscillospiraceae bacterium
GATCTACACTTCTAGCTTCGTCGGCAGCGTCAGATGTGTATAAGAGACAGCCGCTGTGTACACATGTGGTCTGCTGCACGCCGCCCTCCCCGCGTGCGATGGAGGCGGCAGCGCTCGCAGAGCAGTACCGTGCGGCGGGCTGTACGAATGTGGAGGTACTGCCGGAACCGGCAGCGGCGCTGGCCAAAGCCCGCGAAAAAGCGGGCGAAAATGCGCTGCTGGTAGCGGGTTCCTTCTATCTCGCCGCGGCGGTTCGACCGCTTCTGCTGTGTTAGGCAAAAGATCGACAAACAAAGTGCGGCCCCGACGGCGAAATTCCCGCGCAATTTGAGAGACAAGCCTGTATCCTATGGGATAGAGGCTTGTTTTTTTATGCCTTTTCGGGCAACCGCCCTCAAACCATAGGAAAGAAGAGAGACTATGACGGTGCAGATGGAAAATACACAGGAGGAGCTGATCGTTTGGCTGTCGGGCGAGCTGGATCATCACGCCGCCCGTTCCCTGCGGGAACAAACGGATGCCATGGTGGAACGGGTCGCGCCGCGTCGGCTGCGGCTGGATTTCAATGGCATCAGCTTTATGGACAGCTCCGGTGTTGGGCTGGTGATGGGTCGCTACCGGCTGATGAAGCTGCTTGGCGGCCGGCTGGTTGTGACCGGGATGGGAGAGCGCATCGAGCAGATGATGCGGATGGCCGGGCTCGACCGGCTGGATATCTGGGAAAAGGAGGAGGCGCCGGCCGGCGCCTCCCGAGAAGGGGGAAGGGCAAATGAAACCCATGAATGAGATGAAGCTGATATTTCCGAGTCTGTCCGCGAACGAGGGCTTCGCGCGGGCGGCAGTTGCGTCCTTTGTGTCCCAGCTGGATCCGGTTGTGGACGAGCTGGTGGATATCCGGACGGCCGTTTCCGAGGCGGTGACCAATTGTATCGTCCATGCCTATCCGAAGGGGACAGGACAGATTACGCTGTCCATGCGTCTCTATGAGAACGGGCGGGTGGTCATCAAGATCCGGGACAAAGGCTGCGGGATTGAGGATATCGAACAGGCGATGGAGCCACTGTTCACAACGGGCGGAGAGGAACGCTCCGGTCTCGGCTTCTCTGTGATGGAGAGTTTCTGCGACAAGCTGAAGGTGGCATCCAAAAAGGAGAAGGGCACCACGGTGACGCTGGAAAAATACATAGGGTCGAAGCGAGAGCAGGCGGTCTCCACGTGAGCAACCGGGAACAGACGATTTGTGATAATATCGGTCTGGTTCATGCGTGTGTGCGTCGTTTCCTCGGACGCGGTATGGAATACGACGATCTCTTTCAGGCGGGATGTGTCGGCCTTGTCAAGGCAGCAGACGGTTTCGATGCGGAACGCGGGCTCCGTTTCTCGACCTATGCCGTGCCGGTAATCCTCGGGGAGATGCGGCGGCTGTTTCGCGATGGCGGCAGTGTAAAGGTCAGCCGGTCGCTCAAGGAGCTGTCGATGCGGGCTGTCCGCGAGCGGGAGCGCTTTGCGGCACGCGAGGGACGCGAACCGACGGTGGGCGAACTGGCAGCGTTGCTCGGTGTCGAGGCGGAACAGGCGGCGGAGGCGCTCGGCGCAGCCCTGCCGCCGTTGTCGCTTACCCGGGCCGGCGAGGAGGACGAGGGAGATCAGATGGATCTGCCGGTGGAGCCGCCGGAAGAGAGCATCACCGACCGACTTGCGCTACGGCAGGTGCTGGACGAGCTGGCCCCGCGGGATCGACAGCTGATTGAGCTGCGCTATCTCCGGCGACATACTCAGCAGGCAACAGCGGAACAGCTCGGTATGACGCAGGTGCAGGTCTCGCGCCGGGAACGGGTGATTCTGGCACAGATGCGGGAAAAGCTCATCAGCTGAAAATTTTTGAAAAAAGGTATTGACTTTTTCGGATGTATCCGCTATAATAATTTTCGTCGCTGCGAGACAGAGACAAAACAAAATATGCGGATATGGCGGAACTGGCAGACGCGTTAGATTCAGGTTCTAATCGGGGCAACTCGGTGGAGGTTCAAGT
>USLV01000331.1 GCA_900555705.1 uncultured Oscillospiraceae bacterium
ATGTAGAGAGGTCTCGTGGGCTCGGCGGCGGAGCTCACCGCGCATTTTCCGGCGGAGTTGCTCCGAGAGACAGCAGCCCGGTTGTTCATGACAGAGCCGGATGCGTCTGATCTCGCGCTTTCGGATGTGGTGTTGTCGATGCAGTTGAGCGGGAAAGGGATGCTTGCTTCGAGAGAGATGACGGCTACAGTGAGCCTGCCGTCTGGCGGGCAGAGCGAATGGCAGCTGTCGCTTCGGGAAACGGTCGAGGATATCGCCGCGCCGGAGTTTACGCTGCCGGAGGGAGCCGATGGCTTCGTGGAATATGATCCGAACGCAGGCGTCTGACGTCGGTGTTTAGAATAAGAGAGGATGGTAGAAACATATGAACAGGAGAATCATGAGATGGATGGCGGCGCTGTTTGCGCTGGTTTTGGCGCTGGGTCTTGCCGGGTGCAACGGTAAGCAGCCGGGCACGAATGACAGCAAGCCGTCGTCGGTTGCCTCGGAAGAGAAGAAGGATCCGCTCGAGGCTTTTCAGGCGCTGGTGGAAGAGATACCGGAGGTTAAGTCGGGTAAGGTGAACCTGGATATGGCGGTGAAAGCCGAGCTGGATGGCTCGACGCTGACGGTGAATCTGAATGGCGCTGTGCAATTCGCGGGTCAAAAGGCGGGTCTCTCGTTTGCAGTTAACGCGCTGGGCGAATCGATGCAGATGGATATGTATATGGCCGACGGTTGGGTATATGTGCAGCAAACAGAGAAGGACATGGAGCCGGTTCGGTATAAGACACAGATGACACAGACAGAGGATGGCGAGACGTCCGAGCCGGAGCAGACACAGCTGAATCTGGAGAAGCTGGTAAAGGATGTCACGCTGGAGGAAACAGATGGCAACCGGATTTTCCGCTTTACGATTGCAGGCGAGGATATCGCGGGTATGCTGGACGAACTGATGCAGAACGAATCGTTCGGCGGTATGATGTCAGGCATGGATGAGATGATCGGCATCGTGGAGGGGATGACCTTCTCAACGATGGAATTTGCTGTCACTTTTGGTGCAGACAATCTGCCGGTCAAGGGCGAGTGCACGTTTGGCATGGAGATGAAGCAGGAGGGAACCACGATGGCCGGTTCGCTCGAGATGACGGTCGAGATGAGTGACTGGAACGCCGACTTTGAGGTGAAGGAGCCGGAAAATCTCGACAGTTATACCGAGATGAACAATATGGGCGACATCACGGAAGAGACGGCGGCGGTGATCATTGGCTCGCTGTTCGACGAATCGGGAAATCCGGTCGAGAACTTTGACGCGGTTTATGCGGCTCTGGTCGAGGAGTATGGCCAGGAGACGGTGGATGGTGTGCTGTCGTTGCTGTCTGTGGCTACCTGAGGAGACGATCCATTGACAGAGGAAAAAATTAACCGAATCAATGCGCTGGCGCGAAAATCCCGCACTGCGGAGGGACTGACCGAAGCGGAAAAGCAGGAGCAGGCGCTGTTGCGGCAGGAGTATATCGATGCGATGCGCAATAGTCTGGTATCACAGCTTGAGCACACCTTTATCGTGGACGAACAGGGCAACAAGCGGCCGCTTAGGAAAAAGGCGGACGCTGGAGAATAACGAAAAGGCCGGCGCGTATGGGATGTCCCATACGCGCCGGTCTTTTCGTTATTAATCTGCAATGAGTTTTTGACGGCGATATTCCGAGCTGTCCAGCGTTTTCCAGACGGCATAACTATCGTCGAGCAGCATATAGCCGCGAGGGGTGTCCTCTTTCGGGAGGGAGATTGAGCCGGGATTGGCGTACCAGTAAGCGCCGTTTCGACGGCAGGCGGAGACGTGGGTGTGCCCCGCGAGCAGCAGATCGCCGTCTGCCAGCGGCAACGGCGTCTCGTCCAGGTGATGGCCATGTGTGGCGTAAACCAATATCCCATTCCAATCCAGCAGCGCATAGTCGGCCAGAATGGGAAAACGAAACAGGAGCTGGTCAACCTCCGCGTCACAGTTGCCGCGAACGCAGAGTGGAGAGGGCGTCAGCCCGTTGAGC
>USLV01000332.1 GCA_900555705.1 uncultured Oscillospiraceae bacterium
TAGCTTCGTCGGCAGCGTCAGATGTGTATAAGAGACAGATATTGATATCATGTCCATTTTCAATAAGAAAAAGGACTGAGCGGAAAGAAATGAGCGACAGGGGCGCGACGATCCGGCGGGATGGTCGTCGCTCCTGTTTTTCTGTTGAGACAGGGAGGATGCGACATGCTGGAGATCACGGGAAATACCGTTTATCATCTCGGGCTGAACCGGGAGCAGGACGCCGAATGGGCGATTGTTACCGGGGATCCGGGCCGGGTGGAGTCGATTGCCGGGCGGCTGAAAAAGCCGGCTTTGCTGGCGAGCAGTCGGGAGTTCACCACCTTTGCCGGGCTGCTGGACGGCCGCCGTGTGCTGGTGACCTCCCACGGCATCGGCGGCCCCTCCGCCGCCATCTGCTTTGAAGAGCTGGCGCTCTGCGGCGTGCGGACGCTGATCCGGGTCGGCACCTGCGGCGGTATGGCACTTGACGTGACCGGCGGCGACCTGGTGGTTGCGCAGGCCGCGGTTCGGCAGGAGGGTACCTCGCGGCAATATCTGCCGATGGAGTTCCCGGCTGTCGCGGATTTTGGCGTGACCGCCGCGCTGGCGGAGGCGGCGAAGGCCGCCGGCCATCGCTGCCATGTGGGGGTTGTCCAGTGCAAGGACTCCTTCTATGGCCAGCACAGCCCGGAGTCCTCGCCGGTTGCCGCGGAGCTGCTCGCAAAATGGCAGGCATGGCTGCAGGGCGGCTGTCTCGCCTCTGAGATGGAGACCGCCGCACTCTATACCGTGGCGGCTGTGCGGGGATTGCGCGCCGGCTGCGTGCTGCAGGTGCTCTGGAACCAGGAGCGGGCGGCGGCGGGTCTGCCGGATCCCCACGCATCGTCGGAGGACGCCGCAATCGACACGGCAGTAGCGGCGCTGCGTTTGCTGATGGCGGCCGACTGACCGGTTTTTTCTGTGAAATTCCCGGGGAGAAGAACAAATTTTCCGCGGCGGATATTGCCTGCCATCTGGAAATATGGTATACTATCTGGAATACTGGTGGATTTTTGCCGGGGAGGGCAAGGGCTTGATTATATTCGGAATCGATCCGGGCTATGCGATCGTCGGCTGGGGCTGTCTGCGCTATGAACGGGCACGCTTCACACCGCTTGCTTTCGGCGCGGTCACAACCCCGGCGGGACAGTCGTTTCCGCTGCGGCTGGATCAGATCTATGAGGAAATCGGGATGCTGCTCGCCCGTCATCGCCCGGATGCCGTCGCGGTGGAGAAGCTCTATTTCAAGAACAACCAGAAAACGGCGATTGACGTGGCGGAGGCGCGCGGCGTCATCCTGCTGGCGATCCAGAAAAGCGGCGTGCCGCTCTATGAATATACGCCCTTGCAGGTCAAAAGTGCCGTGACCGGCTTTGGCCGCGCGGAAAAGCCGCAGGTGATGGAGATGACCCGCCGCCTGCTCGGACTGCGGGAGGTGCCGCGGCCGGACGACACGGCGGATGCGCTTGCCATTGCGATCTGTCATGGACAGACCGGCGGCACGGCACTCAAACGCAGTATTCTGCAAAATCGGGGAGGATAAGCCATGCTATACAGCGTGCGGGGAACGCTCGTACATCTCGAGCCGCGAATGGCGGTTGTGGAATGCGGCGGCGTCGGCTTCCGCTGCCAGATTACGATGAATACGGCGCGCCAGCTGCCCGCTCTCGGGGCGGAGGCGCTGCTTTATACCATATTGAACGTCCGGGAGGACGCGATGGAGCTGTTCGGCTTTGCCGATCAGAGCGAGCTGCGCTGCTTTCAGCAGTTGACGGCGGTTTCCGGTGTCGGCCCGAAGGCGGCGATCGCGATTCTCTCGGAACTGTCGCCCGACCGGATTGCAGTCGCGGTCGCGGGCGGAGACTACAAATCGCTGACCAGAGCACAGGGTGTCGGCCCCAAGCTCGCCCAGCGCATTGTGCTGGAGCTCAAGGACAAGGTCGGGGCGATGCCGACCCTGTCTCTTATACACATCTGACGCTGCCGACGAAGCTAGAAGTGTAGATC
>USLV01000333.1 GCA_900555705.1 uncultured Oscillospiraceae bacterium
CCCCCCCTTTTCCGTCCGGTTATCAGTCGATTTCCACCGAAACCCTGGCCTCCTGCCGGGTCGCGGCGGCACGCATCACCGTGCGCATCGCCTTCGCAATCCGGCCCTGCTTTCCGATGACACGGCCCATGTCGTCGGCCGCGACATGCAGATGGAACACAATCGTCCCATCCTCTGCCGGCGCGTCCTCCTCGACAACAACCGCCTCCGGATGCTCAACAAGCCCCTTTGCGATGGTCAGAAGCAGCTCTTTCATCGTCTTGCCCCCGCCTGTCTCAGATACCGGCCTTCTTCAGAAGAGCCTTGACGGTATCGGTCGGCTGAGCGCCGTTGGCGATCCACTTCTGCGCCTTCTCAGCATCCACCTTCAGCACAGCCGGGTCCTCGAGCGGGTTATAATAGCCGATTTCCTCGATGAAACGGCCGTCGCGGGGATAGCGGGAATCCGCCACCACAATGCGATAAAAGGGAGCCTTCTTCGCGCCGATCCGGCGCAGTCTGATTTTCACAGCCATGTGTCATTACCTCCAAAATATTCTATCGGATAAAATTTGTATTTCAACCCGCGCGTCAGCGGATAGAAAGCAACTGGTCAGCGCCCGAACCCGGGCGGCAGGCCGCGCATCATACCGCGGCGGCCCTTCTTTTTCCCCATACCCTTCATCTGCTTCATCATCTGCCGCATGGAGTCATACTGCTTGAGCAGACGGTTGACATCCTCCACCTTCATGCCGCAGCCGGCGGCAATCCGCCGCTTGCGGGAGGGGTTTATGATATCGGGCTTGCGGCGCTCCGCCGGGGTCATGGACAGAATAATCGCCTCAACGCGGTCAAACTGCTTCGGGTCGATTTCCACATCCTTGAGCTGCTTGCCGAGACCGGGAATCATGCTCAGCATCCCCTTGAGATCGCCCATCCGGCGCACCTGCGCCAATTGATCCAGCATATCGTTCAGATCGAAGGAATCCTGCTGCAGCTTGCGCGCCAGCTCCTCCGCCTCTTTTTCGCTGATTTGCTGCTCGGCGCGCTCAATAAGCGACAGCACATCGCCCATCCCGAGAATCCGGGAGGCCATTCGTTCGGGATGGAACACCTCGAGATCGCCGAGTTTCTCGCCGACACCGGCGAATTTGATCGGCTTGCCGGTCACGGCGCGAACCGAAAGTGCCGCACCGCCGCGGGTATCGCCGTCGGTCTTGGTGAGGATGATGCCGTCGATGCCGACCGTTTCGTTGAAGGTCTTGGCGACGTTCACGGCGTCCTGACCGGCCATGGCGTCCACGACCAGCAGAGTCTCGTCCACGGGGACAGCCTCTTTGATCTGGACCAGCTCCTGCATCAGCACTTCATCGATCTGCAGGCGGCCTGCGGTATCGAGGATGATGATGTCGTTGCCGTAGTCCTTGGCGTGAGCCAGCGCCTTTTTGGCGATGGCAGGCGGTTTTTCGCCGGGCAGGGTGAAGACCGGCGCACCGGCCTGTTTGCCCACCACCTGTAGCTGGTCGATAGCAGCCGGACGGTAGATGTCGCAGGCCACCAGCATCGGGCGGCGGCCCTGCTTGATGTAGTATTTTGCAAGCTTTGCTGCGTGGGTCGTCTTACCGTTGCCCTGCAGGCCGCAGAGCATGATGATGGTCTGGCCCTTGTTCTTGATGTTCAGGCGGGCCGCTTCGCTGCCGCCCATCAGGGCAACCAGCTCTTCGTTGACGATCTTAATGACCTGCTGCTGGGTGCTCAGCCCGTTCTGCGCTTCCTGCCCGATGCAGCGCTCGGTGGCCTTCTTCACAAAGTCCTTGACGACCTTGTAGTTGACGTCGGCGTCGATCAGCGCGCGGCGGATCTCTTTGAGCGTCTCGGCGATGTTGATCTCTGTGATGCGGCCTTCGCCTTTGAGGATCTTGAACGACCGTTCGAGTTTATCTGTCAGGTTTTCAAACATGGTGTATGCTTTTTACGGACCGGGAACGTCGGCGGGCCGGTATGGATCGCTCCGGCGGGGCGGTACGGCGTTCGCGGCGG
>USLV01000334.1 GCA_900555705.1 uncultured Oscillospiraceae bacterium
GCCGTATGCGTTCGACGCCGGTGATCGTCTTCATCAACAAACTCGACCGCCCCTCCAAGGAGCCTTTCGACCTGCTGGACGAGGTGGAGCGCGAGTTGCGCATCAAAGTACGTCCGCTGGCCTTTCCGATCTCCAACGGCCCGACGTTCAAGGGCGTTTACAACATCTATGCGCACGGTCTGTCGCTCTTCACCTCCGACGAGCGGCAGACGGCTACGGCGTCGACCGTCGAAATCCGCGATCTGGCTGCACCGGAGCTCGACGCGCATGTGGGCGAGCGCTATGCCCGCCAGCTGCGCGAGGATTCGGAACTGATCGAGGGCGTCTACGATCCCTTCGACCGCGACGCCTATCTGGCGGGCGATCTGGCGCCGGTCTTCTTCGGCTCGGCGCTGACGAATTTCGGCGTGGAGCCCTTCCTCGAGCATTTTCTGAAGATGACGACCCCGCCGCTGCCGCGCAAATCCAGCGCAGGGGAGATCGATCCCTTTGACGAGGCCTTCTCCGCCTTTGTCTTTAAGATCCAGGCCAACATGAACAAGGCCCACCGCGACCGCATTGCCTTTATGCGGATCTGCTCGGGCAAATTCGACAAGAACCTCGAGGTGCTGCATGTCCAGGGCGGCAAGAAGCTGCGCCTCTCCCAGCCGCAGCAGCTGATGGCGCAGGAGCGGGAGGTTATCGACGAGGCCTATGCCGGCGACATCATCGGTGTTTTCGACCCCGGCATCTTTTCGATCGGGGACACCATCTGTATGCCGAACAAAAAATTCAGCTTCGAGGGTATCCCGACCTTTGCGCCGGAGCATTTCGCCCTCATCCGCGCGACCGACACAATGAAGCGCAAGCAGTTCGTCAAGGGCACCAACCAGATTGCCCAGGAGGGCGCCATCCAGATATTCAAGGAAGTCGGTGGCGGCATGGAGGAGGTCATCGTCGGCGTGGTCGGCACGCTGCAATTCGACGTATTGACCTATCGTCTGAAAAACGAATATGGCGTCGATATCCACATGGAGATGCTGCCCTATCAACAGATTCGCTGGATCGAGAATGAGGACATCGACGTCAAGGCACTGAACCTCAGCTCGGATACCAAGCGCGTGCAGGATATGCGGGATCACCTCCTGCTGCTGTTCACCAACAGCTGGAACATCACCTGGGCGCTCGAGCACAACAAGGAGCTGCGGCTGGCCGAGTTCAGCCGCGAATGAAGAATGCGTGAAAGCGGGGCTTGTCTCCGCGGCGCCGCTGTGGTAGAATAAAGAAACGGTTCCGGGAGAGTGCTTCCCGGGGGAAAGCAGGGATGAGTATGTCGGAGAAAAAGGAACTCGCGAAGGCCTATGACCCGCGCGAGGTGGAGGACCGGATCTACCGGTTCTGGCAGGACGGCGGGTATTTCCACGCCGAGCCGCAGGAAAACGGGGAGAAAAAGCCCTATACCATCGTCATGCCGCCGCCCAACATCACGGGACAGCTGCATATGGGGCACGCCCTCGACAACACGCTGCAGGACATCCTGATCCGCTGGCGGCGGATGCAGGGCTATGAGGCGCTCTGGATGCCCGGCACCGACCACGCCTCCATCGCGACCGAGGCGAAAATTGTCGAGGCGATGGCGAAGGAGGGGCTGACGAAGGAGGATCTCGGCCGGGAGAAATTCCTCGAGCGCGCCTGGGACTGGAAGGCGAACTACGGCGGCCGGATCGTGTCCCAGCTCAAAAAGATGGGCTCCTCCTGCGACTGGGCGCGTGAGCGGTTCACAATGGACGAGGGCTGCTCGAAGGCGGTGCGCGAGGTGTTTGTCCGCCTCTATGAAAAGGGCCTGATCTACCGCGGCGAGCGGATGATCAACTGGTGTCCCCACTGCCTGACCTCGATCTCGGACGCCGAGGTGGAATACGAGGAGAAGGACGGCTTCTTCTATCATCTGCGCTATCCGCTGGCGGACGGCTCGGGCTGGCTGAACCCTGTCTCTTATACACATCTCCGAGCCCACGAGACCTCTCTACATCTC